>JAPOSJ010000110.1 GCA_026709745.1 Candidatus Dadabacteria bacterium
TTCAGAACTTCGGTCTGCATGATTCAGCCAGCAGAGTCTTCCGGGTATTTCAGAAGCGGAGGTACTTCCTCGCGTTCTTCTGGATCCATGGCTTCAAGAACTTTTTTTGCCACATCTTCCGGCAGTTCTCCCAAAAAGTCGGCTGCATCGTCCGATTCCATTTCTTCAGCCATTGCGGTGAGGGAATTTTCCCGAATGAGCTTTAATATGCTCACGCGTTCCTCTGTGTTAAGCTGGAAATAGACCTCGGATGCTACTTCTGCATCGAGAGCTTCGATTATAAGATGCTTCTCTTCCTGTGGAGAAGCTTGTATAAGGGACGCTATTTCTGATGGGTGCATGGATTGGGTTATGCTTCTTACAGCATTCCAATTTTCCTTCTTAACTGCCCTGTCTATTTTTTTTACAGTCCTTTTTATGTTGACCGGCATCGAAATTGCTCTCGGTTTAGTGTTTTTTCAGTGGGCGTATAGCCGCTCCTTTTCTTAAAAAGATTAGAATACAGTTTTCGGTATCGATTACTATAAAAACATATCCCGCAGTTTCTTGTTTCTAGAGCTTTTCTGGTCTCAGAATAAAGACAGCAGTTTGTTTTTCGTAATTTGTAGAGCTACTGCTTTAACAATGTTCCGCTTTATGAGGTTATTCCGTAGAAGCAATCTTGTCAGGTGTTTCAATCAGCTTTATTTTGTTCCAAGCTTCCCGCAGTTCTTCTTGTCGGAGATACGTCCATTCCTAGCCCATAAGCACTAAGAGGAAGGTGCCCTTGCAATACTGCCAAGGTTCTAATATTCATCAGTACTTTATATTCCCCGCAAAACGATTGGAAGTGAGTGGGGATGATTTGTCATCAAAACACCCATCTAATTCTCGCTCGCAGCTATGAAGTGTTCTACATAAGGCAGATGAAACTTCAGTTAACGAATAAGCTTGTAACTTTTGCCACGCGTGCTTCAAATTCGTACGGACATAAGCCCGTCAGATCGAAAGCTGCCATCCGATAGTGAAACTGTAATCGTTTTTAAGCTGTGGGCCGTCGAGATCCTGATAAAGCGGCAATCCAATCTCAATCGCCAAACGGTTTCCGGAAAGAGCACCTTTTGGCTTGTAGATGTTAAGTCCGGCAAATCCCCTGACGCTTTTTCTCGAGCTAAGATCAGGCCTCGCTGTCGGTACCATGTTGGGATTAAGTTCCTCATCCCTACCCTCGATCTTATCGCGTATCTTTCCTTGAATGCGAAGCGAGAGGCTTGTATACTCGCTCAGGTTCTTTGCGACCCATGCAGTGGCTCCGTACTCGTTGCCAAGCCTGTAGCTCTCGTTGTTTTCCCCAAAACGCAGCACACAGTCTGACTGAAGACCCGTTGACCACTCAGAGTATTTCTTCACCCACGTGACGGCAAAAATCGGATCATAGGTTCCTGAACCGAGCTGCATTGGATATGGGAGCTTCTGATTTTCTCCGGCCGGTGTGTCACCCCGCTTATCCGTATCTCCTGTGGGAAGGCTTATCCCCAGATTCAGGTGAATATTGTCCCGGCTGCGGTGGGCGGAGCCGGAATTTTTTCCCGAATTATATACTGTAAAAAGTCCGAGCAGTTTCGTGTCGCCAAAACCCCGGGTCTCGACTTCAAATTTTCTCTGCATACGAGTGACGTGATTCATGGATTTGCGTACATAAGATCCCATGCCCATCAGGGTGAGCTTGTCCGAAACCCCGTACATGAGTCCGAACATGTGCATCTCCATCGTCATGTCTAGGGGTGCTACCATGAAGTCGGAAAGCACCTCCGCGCTTGTAAGGTCATTTGTACCGTCGCGGTTTCCATCCATTTTCATGGAGCCATAGCGGTATGATACCATCCACTCACCCGCTTTGTGAGTATGGTCGCCCATAACACCTATAGGTGCGTGATCATCAGGAAGAGCTAATTCGCCGGCAAGTGATAGATGGCAGAAAAACAATATAAAAAAAGCCATAACTAAGGCAAAAAGACATACTTCTCCACTTGGTTTTATATTGAAATAGTATTCTTGCAACTCTAAGCTCCTGTTATTTTTTCCTGCTTGTGGCGGGCTTCTTCTTGCGCGTGCCGGTTTTTTTCGCGATTAGTTTCTTGAGTTCCCTTCGGTCAGGACTGAGAAGATCTTTCACGTAGTCTACATTCACCTTGGTTACTATTATGTGACCGACTTCGGTATTAACCGATTCATATATCCCGAGCCTCATCATTCCCTTGGTCTGCATTAGATTGTCATCAGTTGGGCTTACGTAATGCACGAAATCTGTCCTGTAGCGGTGGATCAGGAATAGGTGAAGCAGGGTCGCAAGACGTTTCTGGCGAAGTGCGAGATCAAAATTGTTCTCGTCCCTTACCGTCAGTATTTTCTCTCCTTTTCTGTCCTGCAGTATTTCGAATATGACATCCGCCACCTTCTCACCCTTGCCGTTTAGGATGTTAAGCTCAAGCACAAAAGTTCCTACGGTGTGGGGTTTGAGTTCGACGGTGAAAGTATCATCAATTTTGTTATGCCTAGTCCAAGCTTCAAGCCACTCTTCAAGAAGCTTGATGGAGACTTCAGTCTGAACCATATGCTGGAACTGAGTTGACCCCTTGCCCATTGCCTTTGTGGTAGCCGTTCTTCCTGAACTTGCCACAAGCGCTCCGTCCATGCGCGGTCCCCCGACATGGGTCTGCGGAGTCTTGTAAGGCGAATCTATCAGCCTCAGTCTTCTCTGCACGCGTGCTAGGGCGAGCATGCCGTCTTCCATGAGTGCGGTTGCGAATTCTTCAGCTGCCATACCATCAATCTGGTGACCTCCGTAGGTTATAAAATCAAACACGAAGCCAAGCTTTCCTATTTCCTCTGGGAATTTTTTCATCTCCTCGTCGGTCATTCCTGTTGTGTCCCAGTTAAAGGACGGGGAGAGATTGTAGGCAAGCATCTTGCTTGGAAATACCTCATGAATCGCATCTGCAAACTGCCTTGCGTCCTCAAGATCAGCTGTCTTGGTTTCCATCCACAGCAGGTCGGCAAAGGGCGCCACGGCAAGCGATTTGGCGATTGCGTATTCAATTCCGCCTTTTACCTGATAATATCCCTCGGGCGTTCTTGAAATCTCGGGGTCCCATATGTAGTCGATTCCCAGGGAAGCGGCTTTTTCCATAGCGTCTTTTGTGGAAGCGGTCTTGGCAAACTGCCTCCACTGCTCTATTGTCATTTCGAATTCAATGCCCTGTTCCATGTTAAACTGCATGAGCGTTTCTATCGTGTCGCCGAAGGTGCTCAGGCCGGATTCCTCTTCCCATATCTCGACAAACTTGGTGACTACGGAATCAAGAGTTGTTTCAAGCTTCTGTGTGTCCCCTTTCATCCCCTCTATGTTCTTAT
>JAPOSJ010000199.1:0-1207 GCA_026709745.1 Candidatus Dadabacteria bacterium
AAGACGGGAAACTATATCAATTACCGGGATTTGAGCGTTGAGCAGCTTGGCTCCTCCATAGATCCCGCTCATCCGTTTCCCTTCATACAGAACGGAAGCCTCGTTTGTGCCGTGCAGCTTGCCCGTGCCGATGACGGAAAGCGTATGAAGGGTCTTATATTGTTGCCTTCCCAGGTTGAGCGTTTTATAAGGGTTCCGGGAGGGAGAAAAGTCCAGTTTGTCCCTATTGAGCGTGTTATCGAACACAACATGAAGTCACTTTTCCCGGGTTTTGAAGTGGAGGACAGCGGAATTTTCCAGGTGACCCGCGACAGCCTTCTTGAGATAGACGAGGAAGCAGAAGACCTGGTCGAGACATTTGAGACGGCGATTAAGCTTAGAAGGGGAGGTTCTGTGATCAGGGTTGACGTGAACGCCGACATGCCGGATGCGATAGTCGACTTTGTAATGGACAAGCTTAAGGCGCATAACGCACATTTTTTCAGGATCAGGGGGATGCTCGGTCTTGAGAGCGTGAAGCAGATAATACTAAACGAGCGAAGCGATCTTCTTTACAAGCGCATGACCATACGCTACCCCGAGAGGGTTAGAGAGTTCGGAGGCGACGTTATGAACGCCATACGGCAGAAGGATTTCGTTGTTCACCACCCTTACGAGAGCTTTGATGTCGTGGTCGAATTTCTAAAGCAGGCTGCTGAAGACCCGGCAGTGGTTGCTATCAAGCAGACCCTTTACCGGACCTCGGCAGATTCACCCATAGTAAAACGGCTCATAGAGGCTGCGGAGGCGGGAAAATCCGTTACGGCACTTGTGGAGCTCAAGGCCCGCTTTGATGAGGAGGCCAACATCCGCTGGGCTAATGACCTTGAGGATGCAGGAGTTCAGGTCGTATACGGATTTATCGATCTTAAAACTCACGCCAAGGTGTCTCTGGTCGTGAGAAGGGAGGGTTCTGACATCCGCACCTACGCCCACTTCGGCACAGGAAACTATCACCCTGTAAATGCCAAGATCTATACTGATCTGAGTTACTTCACTGCCGATGAGGAACTGGGTCGTGATGCTGCCAAGCTGTTTAACTACATGACGGGCTATGCCACTCCGAAGAAGATGGAGAAAATATTCTACTCTCCCGTAACGCTTCGCCCGAAAATTCTTGAACTGATAAGTGAAGAGATTAAGCATGCTAGAGCCGACCGTCCGGCGG
>JAPOSJ010000199.1:1217-3392 GCA_026709745.1 Candidatus Dadabacteria bacterium
ATGGGCCAAGATGAACTCGCTTGTGGACAGCAAGGTTATAGATGCTCTCTACTCGGCAAGCCGCGCAGGTGTACGGGTTGAGCTTTTCGTTCGAGGGATATGCTGCCTTCGTCCCGGAGTGCCGGGTTTCTCGGATAATATAAGAGTGAAGAGTATTGTAGGGCGTTTTCTTGAGCACAGCAGGATTATCTGCTTCGGTGCCGGCAAGGGACTTCCCTCAGACGGCTGTAAGGTCTTCATCTCGTCTGCTGACTGGATGCCCCGTAATCTTGACCGCAGGGTGGAGTCTCTTGTTCCTATAGAGAACGCCACTGTGAAAAAACAGCTTGTCGAGCAGGTGATGGTCGCTAACTTAATAGATGTTGAGAACAGCTGGGAGATGCAACCCGACGGTTCTTTCCGCAAACTTGAAGGTAATGGAGACAGCTTCTCTGCCCACAGATACTTTATGACTAACCCCAGTCTTTCGGGAAGAGGAAAGGCGCTTGCCGAATCATGGCCGGTAATGCCGGCTGAGCTTGTGCAGGAATAGTTCATGCAGAAAGTTTCTACTCCCGCGGCTCTGCCCGGTAGGAGCGAAACCGTGGCGGTAATCGACGTTGGATCAAACTCCATACGTCTTGTTATATACAAGGGGCCGGGACGCGCCCCGCTTCCGATACTTGACGAGAAGGTTTCCTG
Organism: Candidatus Dadabacteria bacterium; assembly: GCA_026709745.1. Lineage (GTDB taxonomy): Bacteria > Desulfobacterota_D > UBA1144 > Nemesobacterales > Nemesobacteraceae > Nemesobacter. Next base: position 1,899 of record JAPOSJ010000199.1, read on the forward strand.
TGGCCTCGGGCGCGGGATGGATTCTTCGGGAAGAATGTCTTCGCAGAGCGTGGACATTGGTCTGCGCACCATAAGACGCTTTGTCAATATAGCACGTTCGATTGGGGTTTCGGAGATAAAGGCTGTCGCTACTGCGGCTGTGAGAGATGCAGCGAACGGTTCTGACTTCAAAAAGGTGGTTGAGCGTGAATGCGGGATTTTTCTCAGAGTGCTCTCCGGGGCCGAGGAAGCAAGGCTGTCTGCGCTCGGTACCCTCTCTGCCATTCCTGACGCTGACGGCATAATGGGAGACATAGGAGGCGGAAGTCTTGAGCTTGCGGAGATTTGCGGTGGAAAAATAAAAAACCACGCCACACTGCCACTTGGTATGATTCCGCTTCTTGAAAGCGGTCTCAGTCCTGATAAGGCTCGCAGGAAACTTATCGCTCCGCTCCTTGATGGGCTTCTGTGGCTTTCTAATGCGAAGAAGAAAACTTTCTACGCAGTCGGGGGATCGTGGCGAGCACTTGCCAAAAAACAGATGGACTCAGAGGATTATCCGCTTCGCATAGTTCACAGTTACAGCCTTTTGAGATCACAGGCACTTGAGATGTCCCGGGAAATAGCCGGAATGTCTTCTGGGTCGCCTAAGGATCTCAGGATTCTCGGGCGAAATAGAATTGAGTCTGCTCCTTATGCCGCTGTACTCATGAAAAGCCTTCTTAAAAAAACGGGGGTTAAAAGTCTTATGTTCTGCACTTATGGGCTTCGGGAGGGGTGTGTATACGATGACCTTTCCCCGCAGCAGCGCTCCCTTGATCCACTGGTTGTCATGTGCGAGGAAATCGCCCTTAAAATGGGCAGATCGGTTGAGGACGGCAAGGCATTCTTCGGGTGGATAGAGGCGGCGGTGCCAGATGAATACGCAGGGGACCCGAGGCTGAGACTTGCCGCGTGCCATATGTCAGATATAGGGATTTCTGAGCATCCCGAGTACAGGGCTGAGCAGGTGTTTCTGAGGATACTGCGGATGCCACTTGTGGGAATAACCCATCCTGAGAGAGTTAGGGTTGCTCTTTCTGTGGCGTCAAGGCATGCTGCGATAGAGAACCTGATTCGCCGCTGGGAAGTTTCCGGGTTTCTTTCCGGGGACAATATTGAGGAAGCCAGAATTACGGGGCTTGCTCTTCGTTTGGCCTATACGGTTTCAGGCGGAGTGACACGTATACTTGAGAGCACAAGGCTTGAGAGAATTGAAGAGAAACTTGTCCTCCATATGCCTGATCAGATACCACATCCTGAGACTGTGGGCAGGCGACTGGGTGCTCTCGCCAAGGCCGTTGGCTGCGATTACGAGACGATTGCTCGGGAGATGCCGGAAGACTGGAAACAGGTTTCGCTGGGCAGAGTGGTTGAATTGGAGTAGGATTTTCAGACAGAATGAAACTGCTTAGGGCTATCGACAAACTTAATATGTGGAAAAGGGGCAATAAAAGAGCACCTCACAAGCCTTGT
>JAPOSJ010000192.1 GCA_026709745.1 Candidatus Dadabacteria bacterium
GGAGACCTGACAGAGCCAGAAATTTCCCTGTCAAGCAACCCTGAGAACGAAAAAATCGACATAATATCCTACATAGTTTTCGGAGCTTCAAGCAACAGGCTCCAGAACCGACAAAGGGACTTCATGGGAAAATTCGCGACCGCGGTTGCCGCCGGGGGAATATCAGAGCTTCTGAGCTCGGAGATCGGACTTAATCTCCTGAGCATCCAAGAAGGAGAGCGCGGGTTTGAGGACAGCACCCTCAAGGTCGGTTCGTACGTCACGAGGGATATTTTTGTCGGCTACGAAAGGTCACCCTCAAAGATATCCCTTGACCATTCTGTGGAGATGCGCAATAAGCTAAACCTCAACTGGAGACTCAACAGGAGCTTCTCAATAGAAAGCCAGATGGGGGGAGAGAATCCTGGGGTTGATTTTTTCTACAATTTTGATTTTTAAGAAGCCAAGGCCCGGGAAAATTGATCCTGACTAGGACAACAATAAAGACTCAATGAACGCCCAAAAACCAATAGTTGCAATAGTCGGAAGACCTAACGTGGGTAAGTCCACCCTTTTTAACAGGATAATAGGATGGAACAAAACCATAGTGGAAGATATCCCTGGTGTCACAAGAGACAGGGTCTATGAAGACACCCGCTGGAAGGAAAAAGAATTTACCTTGGTCGATACCGGTGGTCTTTCTCTAGGCAAAAACAACCGGGATTACTCGCTGATAAAAGAACAGATAGAAGTTGCTATTTCCAAAGCGGACCTCTTAGTGATGGTTTTTGACGGTCGCGATGGTGTTCTACCCCAAGATTCAGAGATAGTGCGATATCTCCGAAAAACCGAAAAAAAAGTAATCTACGCCATAAACAAGATTGATCATGGCAATGTTAAGCAGACACTAAACACCTACGAATTCTACGGGGCGGGTACAGATGAATTCATAGCAGTGTCCGCTCTTCACAATAGAAACATCTATGAACTGGTGGAGCGGATCGCTTCATGCATAAGAACTTCTGTACAGCCACAAGAAAACCCAAGAGAGCAGGAGGAAACAAGGATCGCTGTTATAGGCAAGCCCAATGTCGGTAAATCCACCTTGGTGAACAGAATACTCGGAGAAGAGAGGCTTATAACAAGCCCTTCTCCGGGCACGACACGCGACTCTGTAGACTCGGTTTTCGAGAAAGACGGGAAAAGGTATGTCTTCATCGACACCGCCGGGATAAGAAGGAAGTCAAGAATAGAAGCCCCGGTGGAAAAACATAGTGTCTTCCGTGCCATAAGGACCATTGAGAGGTCTCACATCGTATTGCTTATGATAGACGGAGAGACAGGTCCGACTCACCATGATTCACGTCTTGCAGAACTGGTAAAAAGCAGAAACAGGGCCCTTATGATACTGCTTAACAAGTGGGATCTTGCTCCGGAGGAAATAGCAGATCCAGAAAAAATTGATGAGGTAATAAAAGAGAGACTGATCGGGGCCGATTATGCTCCCGTGCTTACAATCTCCGCACTTACTGGGAAAAAAGTCGGAAAAATTTTTGACATTGCCAAGAGGGTGGAAAGCAACTTCAGAAAAAAAATATCCACTGGAAAGCTGAACAGACTCCTTGAAGATATCACAAAACGTCACCCTCCCCCTGTCTACAGGAGAAAGGAGATCAAGCTTTTCTACATATCACAACCTTTCACAGCACCGCCGACATTTGTAATCTTTACAAACTCGGCAAAGGGCATACCGGAGAACTACAGAAGGTTCCTTGAAAACCAGCTAAGGGAGTACACAGATTTGGAAGGAGTCCCCCTAAGGCTTCTGTTCCGGGACAGAGAAGGAAATGAAGTATAGATCAGCGAACCTTGAGTATTATTTTCTGTATGTCCGCAGTTCGCTCAGAGGCAGAGCACATTTCAATTACTTTGCATCTCGCTTTACGTCCCATTTTATCTCGAAGCCGCTTATCCCGGACAAGAATCGAAATGCTTTCTCCGAACTTCTGAAAATCTCCTGGAGGACATAGAAAACCGGTTTGACCATCCTCCACAGCCTCAGCTATGCCACCTATTGAGAAACCCACGACCGGCAGATCAAATGCCATAGCCTCTATAACGGATCGTGGAAAGGGATCAGGGTAATTGGAAGGAATAACAAATAGGTCAAAATCCTTAAGATAAGTCCTTACGTCCTCTCTGTATCCGGTAAAAAGAAAGCTCTGCCGAACTCCGAGTCTCTCCGCGTAATCCTGAAGTTCCCGCAGATGGTCTTTCGGGAAAAACCATGGTGTATCTCCTACTATAACGAATTTTACCTTCTCACCTATGTTGCTCTGGGAAACAATCCGACTTACAGTATCGATAAACTCAATGTAACCCTTTCTTGGGACTACCCTTCCGGTGTTTCCCACAAGCACGGCATCTGAACTCAGGGAAAACTCCTCCCTCAGTGAGCCCCGAACAGAATCCCGGTCAAAGTCCGCTGGATCAATACCGTTATAGACGACATGAACCTTTTTTTGTGTTTTTTTAAATGGTTCGGCTGTGGCACGGGAAACGCATATTATCTTCCTGACGCAACCAAAACCCGAGAGCGTCTGCATCAGAAATTTCATAAACGGGGTCTGCTGTATATTCCTTACGTGCCAGATAACGGGTTTTTTGTTCTTTTTTCCTATCAGGGTACCCAAGATCTTGGCAAGGGTTCCGTTGCAGTAGATAATATCGATTCTGTTTGCCCTGATTATCTCGGAGGAACCGAAGAGCAAACGGACCATGTTCACTATGTTTAAGATTATGGAGAAAACTTTCACAAGACCTGGAGCCCACCTTGTGTCCGCGATCATTGCTGACTTCTGTATGTTTTCAGGAAATCTAGGGTCAACTATGACATTTTCGAAGATTCTCTCAGATTTAAGGTTCTCAGAGAATATGTCGTGCTTCGGCACAAGTACAAACGGTTTTATCTTATCCCGGTCGATGTATTTCAGTATGTAGAAAAGGCTTCTTCCTGGTCCTCCGTCCCTTACAGAGTGATTGATGAAAAGCACGTTTGTTTTTTCCATATCGGTGAATAATGCGGTACAATCCCCTGAGTATTAGACTGGAAAGGAAACTGATACAAGTTTCATTTTATCTTTTATCTTAGGCAAATTAAAAATCGAGGAATCTTAATGCACTCAAGAGCCTGCGCAAGCACTGTGAGAATTTACCTGTTTTTCCTTCTTATTTCGCTGTTCTCAGTTTCCGGATGCGGGCTGGATATCGATTTCGGCGACGGAAACAATGATGACGATGTGGAAAAAAATGAAGAGATTGAAGGATCCATCGACGAGGTAAATCTCCCGGATATAGGTGAGAATCCAAGCCTTGTTGTGAAGG
>JAPOSJ010000024.1 GCA_026709745.1 Candidatus Dadabacteria bacterium
TGCTCAACCTCTCGGCAACTCCCCTTTGAAATCACTGATGCCATTGGGAAGATCAGGCTATAGATGGATTTATCGAGGCTATTATCAGCACCCTCAACAAATAAAATTTTGCGTCTAGAACCTAGCAAGTCTTTCTTGAGCACATCATCTATCTCAGCATCAGTTTCCAGCTCGTCTGCATCCCAGCTCTGAACATCCTCTCCGCTGAAACTGCATGATCTTAGCAGTAAAATCCGTGCATGCGGATTCTCAAGAGGCAAATTGTAATCGTGAGTGGAGATTACAAAACTACAATCCCGTCTTTGTTCAAACAATCTGGATAAAAGCGGCGAGATAATTGACCGATGGAGATGACGCTCAGGTTCATCAATGATAATCAATGTTCCCTCTGGAGCAGTAAGCAAATCTCCGGCAATAAGAAGTGCGTTCCTTTCACCATCCGACAGTTCCGCTACACCGTATTCCTGCCCTCCGTCTTTGCTCGCCATCAGCCGATCGTTCTCATGAATCGTAATCTTTATAGGAATATTTGATTGTTGAAAAAGAGAGTTGATTATCGCTATCGGAGATTCCGTCTCGGCTTCTTCAGCCGCACGATTCATATTCTTATTATCAACCGCTTCTGTGATTTTCCGTGCCCGAACATTCTCGGCATCAATCAACTCATAAATGGTAATGCTCGCTCTTTGGGATGCATAGACATCTCTGTAACGCGAGTGCGGTGATATATCTTCATTCTTCAGATTCTGTTCGGTCTGTACTTTATTTGCAGGCGTCATATCAAGAACATCGGTGTACATCCAAGTCTGTCGATGAGCTGAAATTTTTCTAGAGCTTTTTCGATTCTGCTGCAAGAATTTTTGCATGAGACCGGATTTGCCCGTTCCATTTGGTCCCATAACAAACAACACTTCTCCTAGTCCAAGTTGCAATTGAGAAGTTTCGGCATTATCAGAAGGAAAATTCAGATTGAACATTATTTCAAGCCTCAAGTTGTTGTCATAATTGTCTTCTGATATCAATATGAAAATTCAGAACAGATGGCTCGCCATATGTAATCTGCTGTTTGCTGGGGAGACATGAAGTTCATGCTAGACCCATAAGATAACATTCCCATGGGTTTTAGCTTAAGCTCTCCTTCGTACTGTTCTACATAAATCATTTCGTTTGTTTCCTTGTCTTCACTCACATCTATACGGGTCCCATGTAACATCCAAATTTCATCTGTCTCTGTTCCCCCGTTTATCCATATTTTCAATTTGGTCAGTATATTTCCTTCATTGTAAAGAGTGAACAGCTCTTTTCTCGCTGTTATCTTTTCAACTTCATAATCAAAACCTGAGCACTTATTTTTTGTTGCCTCGGCAAAACCGCGAATTGATGAAGTTATCTCTGTAAACGATTTCTTGAGAAATCTGCTTTTTTCCTGATCGGAGAACGACTTCTTAAGCCTCGGGATATAAGGTGGTGAAAAGCTTGATTCATCCAAGTCTCCTGCTCTGTTTCTCTTACCCTTCCCGATTTTCTGAAGAAACACTTCTACGATTTTTTCCGGCTCGTGGCTTTCCGCGGAAAGATATCCTATCGTGTCGGGAAGTCCCGGAACATCTCCAGAAAAACCGTTAAGACGGACTGGAAGTATGTATGGGTCACCTGATTCCTTTATGAGTCGTTCCATGGCGTTTCTACGCTCCCAGTTCGGCCACATCTTCTGTACATAATGATCTGAGAGAATGATTAGGCAATAACGGCTATCGGCAAAATACACTTCTCTCAATTTAACTGGCAAGTCTGCTCCCCAGAGATCAGCAGAATTGAACTCATCATAAAAAATCTCAATATCCTCGGCTTGCAACGAGGTGGCTATAGATTCGGCGAAATCTCTGTTTTCCCCAGCAAATGATAAAGCAACTTCATATTTGTATTTCATATATCAATCCCCCTAAGAAGCGCATCCCAATAAATATATTCTCTCTGGTATACTCGGCCATCGCGAGACATTTCTCTTTGTTCCTTAGAAAGTCTTCCCACTTGACCGAGTATATATAGGAATACCACCCCGTTTAGGCTGGGTTCATTTTGAGTTTTTAGAGTTTAATTTTTCAGCAGATTTCTCAAGTACGTTTTGCAGATTTTTTTGACGGCGGTTTTTATACCATTGGGCTATATCTTCTCCTATTTCGTCGGCAACAGGCCCCAGCAGACGTGCTAAAAGGGTATTCTTAATAGATGAGTCTGACATCAGGGATGAACATAGACTCTTTGCAGAAACTTGCAAAAAGTGTTCAGGAGATAGAAAAATAAAGCAAGTGTGTATTACGGAATAAATGAACATATGGAAATTGGCCACACCAGAGGAATTGCAGAATTAAGTTTTTATTTGTCGCCCTAGCCCTATATGAATGGAGGATTGGAATTTGAAAAATGAAAAAACTGCAAAATCTCATATTGATGGAGACAGTTATCTGAAACTGACAGGTGATACAGAGGCATTTTTACAGGCTGCCGAGCTACTTGAGGAAAGAATATGTAATATGAAAATTGAACCCAGCAATATGAACAGGATAGGAGGTTCAACCGGGTGGATAATCCATGACATCTGGGAGTCCCTTAAGACGGCAAGCCATTTTAACTTTGGTATTGCCTTTGAGTTAAGAATGAAATCCATACTCAAGTTAAACGTCAATCAGGAGCAAAATCTAAAGATCGGTCATAACCTTGAAAAAATCTATAGCTTGATTTCATCTGAAATTTGGCAAGAACTTGAAGATATATTCACCCGAGAGGTAAGGCGCAACTCCCTTCATCTGTCAGCATTCGTGCGTTCCAAATATGAATATGCCGACCCTCCTCCCAACAGGAACTTAAATGACCTGAAAGATTTTTGTATTTATTTTGACAAGGATATGAAGTTATGGTTGAAGCGTTATTCTTGGGAGGACTTATCAGAAAAAACACACGTCCACTATTTTGAAGATCTGTCACCACTGATAAATTTTGTGCGGAAAGCCGAAAAAACTGGAAACTGTTTGGCGCGGGAACTGGGCATAATTAAGTGAGCTTCTTTGCCAAATAATTCGCGTTTTTAATACATGGTAAAAAGTAACGCGTCTTTTTGCCTTCTAACGATCACAATCTTTCATGCCAATTTTGCTATCTCATAAAAGTGATCTCTGCCAATCATCAAATTCTTAGTAAATGATTGGCAGAAGTAACACCTACGCTCTTTTTCCCTCTTCTCTGAGCTCTTCTTTCATGCGTTTTATTATACGGTTTACCGTCTCCCTTCCCATCTCAGACTGACTGACCCCAGCAAAATGCCACATCAGGATAAGTCTGTACTAGACTTAAATC
>JAPOSJ010000053.1 GCA_026709745.1 Candidatus Dadabacteria bacterium
CCGTTTGCCACCCTGTTAGCCCATGCATTGGTTTTACCGTAGCTATAGCTTTCAGCCAAATTGCCTTCTGAATCTCCGAGGCTAAACATTGTTTTTTCAGGGTATGACTCGGCCCCCGCCTCAAGGTATCTGGTTATCGGAAACCACTTGTCGGTGTCGTCTAAAGTACCGTTGGGAAGAGATCCCTTTCCTATGTATTTTTCGTCTCTTGGACGTAAAGGTAGTTTCATTTTTTCCTAACCTAGATTGTATATTTTGGTTTTCAACTGTTCCTCATTCTGAGTACGCTAGTCTACCTGAAAAATCATAGGTTTTAATGGAAATTGCATCTCTAAATCTCAGGAACATTTATGAAAGAGAGGGAATTATGAGATGCAATCGGACGGTACCAGCGTAAAAGACAACCCTGCAAAACCGAAGCAGGAAATGGCGTACGATCAGTGCGGGGATGGTCAAGAATCTGCGTGCCTGTCGATCTCATCCATGATTTTTCTGCACACTTCTACAATCAAGCGGTCCGCGTCGGCACCGTGGACATCAAGTTCTGAATATTCAATACTGTCTCCCAAGTCAGAAATCATATTGCCATCGATAGCAACGTCAAATTGTATGTAATCCCAGACCACAGCCCTTTCCATTCGCCCATTGTCTCCACAATAAAAGATTCCTCCCCTCACCTTGCACTCATTCCAAAAAGCTTTAGAAACATTACGATTCCAAGGCTGATTGGCATCAGATGTAATAAGAAAAAATCGGGAAAAAGCCTCAAACGCATCCGTGGGTTCTTCAGGTAACGCTTTAGTAAAATTGTTTCTCAATTCCTCTACTAACGCCATGTCTTTTTTACTTGTAGAAACTAATGCTCTGTATCTGGTAGCCATTTTAAAAAACCGGGAATTATGAAGATTACTTGGCAAGCCGCAACTCAAAATATAGAATGAGGGTACATCAAACCATAAAAAGAGAGCAAATGAATTACGTTTTAGCCCTTCCTTTGTGGATTCAAATTTTGGGGTGATTTCTTTGTGTGTGGGTTTATTTGGGATGGGGTTAAAATAGCGCAACGGGTTGTAAAGTGGATACAAACCAAAGCGATCAGAAAAAAGAAACGCCAAGAGATAATCTTATTATTGGAAGAAATCACTCCACTTTTTCAAAAGAAAGAATTTGATTATGAAAACGAAAAGCTTGTAGCAGAAAAAACACGGGCATTATATGATAAGCTGAAAGAGCTTGAGGTTCCTGCTCCACATCCAATTTATTTAGGTGAGGGGGACGCTGCCTATGAGTTTCGTTGTAAATACTGGTTAAAGTGCGTAGAAAGATGGTATCAGCTTTTGAATGAAAACAAGATAGAAGAGGCAAAAAATGTATGGTTTCATGTCGGTAATGAAATGGAGCACTGGAAGTAATGAAATCCAATATTTCAAATCGTACCATCTTCACTCGCGACAATCTTGAAGTTATGCGAGGAATGGCGGATGAGTGTATAGACCTTATCTACTTAGATCCCCCTTTCAATTCAAACCATAATTACTCCGCTCCTATAGGTAGTCAGGCAGCTGGCGCGGAGTTCAAGGACACCTGGACGCTTGATGATATTGATGTTGCATGGCATGGGGAGATTGCCGAAGCACATCCAGGGCTTTATAAACTCTTAGAAGCTACTAAAGAGATACACGGAAACTCTATGATGGCTTACCTGATATACATGGCTTTCAGAATTATGGAAATGAGGCGGATTCTGAAAAAAGGGGGGGGGCATCTGGTTACATTGTGATCCTACGGCAAGCCATTATCTTAAATTGATGATGGATGAGATATTTGGAAAAAGAAATTACATAAACGAAATCACATGGCCTAGATACGCTGTACATAGCCTTTCTAAACTGGGCTTTGATAACATAGCAGATGTTCTTTTGTTTTATTCAAAAAACAAGTCTGAAAATACTATTTTCAATAATGTGTATGGTGAACTGACTAGTACAGAGATTAAGGATAGATTTCCTTTTGTTGAAAAAGAAACAGGTAGAAATTTTCAACATGTTGCTTTAGAACAAAGTGCAAATAAATCTAGTGCGGGAGAATATCGTATTATTCAAGGCAAAAAAGTTTTTAGTGATATTGGGTGGAGATGGTCTCAAGAAACATTTGATAAACGATTGACCAGCAATCCCTATTTGATTTATTGGACAAGCAATGGAAAACCAAGATATAAAAAATACGCTGATGAATACCAAGGAAAACCTTTAGGAAATATATGGTCTGATATTTCTTATTTGTCAGCCGGAGATAAAGAAAAAACTGGTTATCCCACTCAAAAACCCCTTGCTTTGTTAGAACGTATAATCAAAGCCAGTAGCAATGAAAGCGATATAGTCCTAGACCCGTTTTGTGGTTGTGCTACAACGTGCGTAGCAGCTGAGAAACTAGGAAGGCAATGGATAGGGATAGACGTATCAGAAATAGCCGCAGAATTAGTGAAAACAAGAATTAAGAAAGAACTGGGAATGTTACTGTTTGAACCAGTTCACCGTTTTGATATTCCTACGGACAGAGAGGGGGAAAGGTCAAAGAACATTAAGCATATTCTATATGGTAAGCAGGAAGGGGTATGTGTTCCTTGCCGTACACATTTCAGATTCCAGGATTTTGAAGTTGACCACATAATTCCTAAGAGTAAAGGTGGAGCGGATACAGATGAGAATTTACAGCTGCTCTGTGGACACTGTAACAAAGTGAAGGGAAACAGAACGCAGGAATACTTAATATCGCAAGTTAAAGGAGGCTAAGTCATGCCCAAAGCAACAATAAAAAGAGACCGAGACCTCAAAGGAGCTACACCAGAGACTCTGGCTAGAGCCTTATTAAGACCTGGCCAGGGAAGAAAGCCCGTTGTCAGCGATAAGGTCTCTGTAGAGAAGGTTACGACCAATAAGTCCGGCGACAGTAAAACTCATTTGAAGAAGGGTGTCTGATTCTCTCATATTGTGTTTACTGGCAAACTCTTGAACATACCGGTCAAGATGCTTAGGACTGATTTTATGGAAAGTCCCTTTATGTGCTCTTTTAAGAGCTGCCCAAAAGGGTTCCATACCGTTAGTGTGTGTTTAATTCCCTGACACTGTAATTTACGACTCATGGTTAGTTTATCAATCCTCTATAATTCTTATGGTTGTCAGTATAGACCTCAGCGTCAGAAGATGTGTAGGTCTTGATAAAGCCTTATACTGTTTCTTTCTCCCTGTTAGGTACCTGCAATGACCGAGACAGAAAAAAGCTTGTCACATTTCCTTATTTGATGTGGAGAGTGGTTTTTTTGTCTTCTGTGAATAATTCCTTCAGCTCCTGCGTCGTATCAAACACATCTTCAGAAAACCCGGTTTTATCATGGTAAATAGCTATTTGGCTATTCAGCGTCTGCGCATCATGTTCCTGAAACGCCTGAATTATCTCCGCCGCCTCGGCCTTGGGCAACCCTAGGTGTTCAAGCAGTTGAGTTGAAAGAGAGAGGCTTGAAAGCAGAGTTTCACGAATCACAGATGTTACTCCCTGCTTGCGGAGCTTTATTTCGTGAAAACGGTCCCTGGCGCGCGCCATGATTTTAAGGTTCGGAAAGGAGTTAGATACCTGGCTGACTATTTTCAGAGACGCTTCGACATCATCGATTGCAACGACAATCGCGGGAGCCCGGTCAATATGAGCAGACAGCAGAACCCGAAGGTTTAATGCGTTGCCATAGTATACTTCACTTGCAAACTGACGGACAAATTCAACCCTCTTGGAGTCAAGTTCAATCACTGTGAACGGAATTTTAAGTATGGTCAGTATGCGGGCTTTTGTATGACCAAAAGGACCAAAGCCGACAATGATGACGGAATTTTGAAACTCACGGGTTTCCTCTTCCTCCAGCTGGCCCTCCGCACTGTCCTTATCAGCAGCGAACCGGGAACCAAGTGCAACGAGAAAAGGTGTTGCCGCTATAGACAGAGTTACCACCAAAACCGCAATATCAACAACGAACTGATCTACAAGCTGTGCAGAAGCACCCACGGTAAAAAGAATAAAGGCAAACTCACCACCTTGGGAAAGTACAAGCCCCGTCCTTACCGCTTCACCGTGCTTAAGCCCCTGCAATCTTGCAAGTGGGTATATAACAAGCGATTTTACCACCATTAGAACTACGGTCAAACCTATGATCAAAATTGGCTTGCTTACCAGCAAACCTAAGTTAGCAGACATGCCAACCGCGATGAAGAAAAGACCCACAAGTAGCCCCTTAAAGGGCATAACATCTGCTTCAAGCTGGTGGCGATACTCAGAATCAGCAACCATAACGCCCGCTATGAAAGCCCCGAGGCCCATTGAAAAACCAATGCTGTGCATCGCTAGGGCAGCACCGGTCACGAGTGCAAGCGCGGCGGCGGTAAACAATTCATGAATTCCCGTAGAGGCAACAAAACGCAGGGCTGAGCGAAGCGTAAACCAAGCAATTACAAATCCAGCTGCAACAGCAGCAAGCAGAAGTAAATTCAACGATGCTGACTCCCCGGGCCTGGAAGACAGAATGCCTATTGCGGCTATTGCCGGAATAACGTCTACGTCCTGCATGAGTAATGTGCCGAAAGCCGCGCGCCCATGGGGCCTGTTAAATTGCCTGTGCTCACCAAGCCACTGCACGACAAATGCAGTGCTTGAAAGAGCAAGGGAAAATCCGATCAGCATTGACGCGGATGAGCTCATACCCAGCAACATGAAGCAAAACACGGCAATGACTACTGAAGTGATGAGAATCTGGGTTATGCCAAGCCCAAAGAGAAATCTCCGCATGGTCCAGAGACGATGTGGACGAAGTTCAAGTCCGATAAGAAACAGCAGCAAAACGATCCCAAATTCAGCAAAATGCAGAACTTCCATTGTATTGCCCACAAACCCGAACACACTCGGACCGATCATCAATCCAACAAGCAAGTAGCCGAGCACGCTGCTCAGTCCGAACTTACGGCAGACAGGAACAATGACAATAGTCGCCAGCAGAAAAATGAAAGCTTCTACCAGAAAACTCATCTGACCTCCTGCGAAACGAATTCGAATCCTGCTTTCTTAAAATCTCTTTTTGGTTGGTCATCTTAGACATTGCTTAACAGATTCAAATTCTTGGGGCTTTGCGCTTATACTGAAACTTGTACAAGTAAGAACAGACCGTAAACCGCTTTTTTGGTTCAGCACGGCATTTGCTGAAAAACCCATTCAGAGAATCCACCCATATTCTCTAAATATCTTAATATGTCGAAGGGATTTCTCAAACCAGAAAAAGAGATGATTGTTCCTCCGTACTAGTAGGACTAGATGAAGGAATTCGCTGATTTTCCAAGATACATAATATTATGCGGGAAAAGCGGTGAAGTCTTATCAACTTTAATCGTAATAATTGACAAAGTTGCTGAGAAGATCCTTACCGCATTCTGTAAGGATGGACTCGGGGTGGAACTGAACGCCTTCAACGGGAAACTTCTTGTGCCTTATGCCCATGATTTCACCTTCCTCGGTCCAGGCGGAGATCTCAAAATCGGACGGTAGGGATGCCTCTTCTACCAAAAGCGAATGGTATCTCGTAGCCGCAAATGGATTCGGAAGATCCTTATAGATAGTTTTGCCGTCGTGGATAATCGGGGATGTTTTTCCGTGCAGAAGCCTCTCTGCCCGAACTATGTTCGCCCCGTACGCATAGCCCACCGCCTGGTGACCTAGGCAGACTCCGAGAATGGGCTTTTTTCCTACATACCTTTTTATTATGTCGACTGAAATCCCTGCTTCTCTGGGTGTGCAGGGTCCTGGAGAGATTACAATCATGTCGGGGTCAAGATCCTCCACAAAATTGAAATCAAGACAGTCGTTTCTCTTGACCTCAATCTGCTGACCCAGTTCGCCCAAGTAATGAACCAGATTGTAGGTAAAGGAATCGTAATTATCGACCATAAGAATCATTTTACTTCTGCTCCTGGTCATCAGAGTCCACTCTCCGCAAGCTCGACCGATTTTACCAAGGCCTTTACTTTGTTGACCGTTTCCTGGTACTCGGTTTCCGGATTCGAATCCTCCACTATGCCGGCTCCCGCCTGTATGTATATCTTACCGTCTTTTATCACAAAGGTTCTTATGGTTATGCAACTGTCCATATTGCCCGAAAAGCTGAAATAGCAGACACAGCCCCCATAGGCGCCCCTGGTCGCTGGCTCAGTCTCCTCAATTATCTCCATCGCCCTTACTTTCGGCGCTCCGGAAAGTGTGCCCGCGGGAAAAGTCGCCTTTATCACATCAAAAGCGTCTTTCCCTTCGGCAAGCAGGGCAGTAACATTCGAAACTATATGCATTACGTGGGAATATCTTTCAACAATCATGAACTCGTCGACCCTGACAGAACCAGTGTCGGAAACTCTGCCCAGATCGTTTCTCGCCAAGTCAACCAGCATTATGTGTTCAGCCCTTTCCTTGGGGTCCGCTATAAGTTCAGCCGCCAAGGCATCATCCTCGGAAACAGTTTTTCCCCTAGGTCTCGTACCAGCTATCGGGCGGCTTGCGATTCTTTTCCCCTCCACCCTCACCATTACTTCAGGAGAGGAACCTGTGAGAATCTCATCCCCCATCCTCAGGAAAAACATGTATGGGGAAGGATTGAGTATCCTTAGTGACCTGTAAAGATCAAAGGGATCGACCCTGAGATCTGTTTTCCACCTCTGGGATATAACAGCCTGTATTATGTCTCCTGATTTTATGTATTTCTTGGTCCTGAGAACGGCATCTTTGAACTGCCCCGGTTCAAAGTTGGACTCAAGCATGAATTCCCGCTCCCCTGTGTCTTGAGAAAGATCGACTGCACAGGTTTCATCCAGCGAATTTTTAAGTCTGCTTTTAAGCTCGGATATTTTGGCCAGAGACTTTTCATATTCTTCCCTCGCGTTTTTCACATCGGGAACATAGGCGTTTGAAATAATTTTTATCTTATTAGTGACGTTATCGAAAGCCAGAATAGTATCCATCACCATGTAAATGGAGTCCCAGAGACCAAGTTCATCGGGCGAAGTGTCAGGAATGTTCTCTATAAACCTGACTATGTCGTAACCGAAATAACCTACTGCTCCCCCGTGAAATCTCGGAAGTTCCTCCGAAGAAACAGGCCTGTAGCGGGAAAGCAGGTCACGCAGCTCAGAGATCGGATCACCCGTGACAGTTTCGGTTTCACCGCCCGATTGTATTATCTCGATATTCTGTCCCTTTGAGCGGAAGACTACCGAGGGTTCAGTACCCAGGAAGCTGTAGCGTGCCCACTTGTCCCCACCTTCCACGCTTTCGAAAAGAAAAGAGTATGCGGTTGAATCTATTTTCCTGAAAACCGAAAGCGGCGTGTCGCAATCGGCTAGAATCTCGTCCCACACGGGCACGAGATTCCCATGTTCGAGGTTTTCAAGGAACTGCTTATAGGAAGGAGAAACCATTAAGGGAAATGATAAGACCCGGAAAAGCAAAGTCAAGAAAGACTTCTTTTATAAATCCACGGGGACATTATAATTAAGTGCTTAAATAATGGAGCTGTTGACATTGATTCCCGATAAATCCATATTCAGAGAGTATGACATAAGAGGCATAGCGGGGGAGAGCATAACGGAAGAGGTTGTCGAGATAATAGGAAAGGCTTACGGAACCATGATAGCCCAATACGGCGGGGCGGAGGTTTCTGTGGGATATGACTGCAGAAAGTCATCCCCGTCGTTTCGCGACGCTCTTTGCAAGGGGATAGTATCAACCGGCTTAAATGTAGTCGACATAGGAATGGTGACGACTCCAATGGTTTATTTTTCCACCTTCACCTCGGGTGTAGACGGAGGAGTGATGGTAACTGCCAGTCATAATCCTTCCGAGTACAATGGGCTCAAAATGTGTGTCGGCCGGAATTCTCTTTTCGGCAAAGGCATACAAAAAATAAAAAAAGAGGTTGAGAAAGGGAAATTTAAAACGGGGAAGGGCAGAAAAAGGAAAGCGAATATAGTTGATAGCTATCTTGAGTTTCTTGAGGAGAAAATTCATATAAAGCCCGGCATAAAAGTTGCCGCGGACGGAGGCAATGGAACCGCGGGTGTAGCCTGCCCGGAAATACTCAGAAGATTTGGCTGCGAACTTCATGAGCTCTACATGAATCCCGACGGGGATTTTCCGAACCATCACCCCGATCCCACAGTCGAGGAGAATCTCTCCGACATAAAGAAAAAGATTGCGGAAGCCGGTCTTGACGTAGGCCTTGCGTTTGATGGAGACGCAGACAGGATAGGAATTGTCGATGAGCGAGGAAGGGCCATCAGAGGAGATATGCTGCTTCTCGTTTATTCGCTTGATCTGCTGCAAACGAACCCGGGAGCAACTATAATAGGGGACGTTAAATGTTCCGGAAATCTTTTCTCACAGATACGGAAAGCCGGTGGGAATCCCATCATGTGGAAAACAGGTCACTCGGTGATCAAGGACAAGATGAAAAAGGAGGGCGCGGAACTCGGTGGAGAGATGAGCGGCCACATTTTCTTTAAAAACAGGTTTTTCGGATATGACGATGCCCTCTACGCAGGACTTCGGTTTCTTGAAATTCTCTCGAAAACGGGCAAAAAAACTTCAGAGCTGCTTGCCGGACTCCCGAAGACCTTCGCAACGCCGGAGATAAGAATTGACTGTCCCGATGAAATAAAGTTTCAGGTAACAGAAACTGTGAAGGGAAAGCTCGCAGAACAACACGAAGTGATCGACATAGACGGAGTCAGGGTTGAGTACCCGGATGGCTGGGGACTTCTCCGGGCATCTAACACAGAGCCAGCCCTTGTGCTTCGTTTTGAAGCCCAGACTGAACCAAGGCTTGCGGAAATAAGGGAAAACGTGGAGAGAATATTGAAGGAAACGATCGGGGAAATCTCCTGAAAAATTAATTTGATCTGGACAAAAAATCTGAATTGTATACTGATCTGAATTAGTTTTTATCATTATCAGACCAATCGCCATAACTAATTCAGAAAGATAAACTATTTTGATTTATGAACTTGAGGACCTTCTATTTGAACAGGTTGCTGTTTCAACCACATGGTGCCTTTGTTGCTTGATATAAATTTTAGGGAAGGTGTCCTCTCAAAAATCAGAGTCATCAAATGGTATGCTGTTAAAACAGATGTTTGCAGATCTTGTTTATCTTCAAGTCGTTCCACTTTTACTCCAAGTTCTTTGAGTTTCTGAAACCTAATTCCCTGACCATGAACATAAACTCTTTCATCACTGTTTATCTTTTCAGCATTAAAGTACGCCGCAATCTTATCAACAATTTCTTTTCTGTCTTCCTCTTTATAATCTGTACATCCGAACATTCTTTCTATAAGCCATTTCTTTACTAATTGCTTACTGTATGACAAAGCTTTTTCAGCTTCTATAACCAGCGAAGGACCCATGCTTTGTAGTATAGGGGCCCAAAGATGAGCCAATTTTACGTTGTTTTCAATATCTTTTTTTGCTTGGTTAAACGCATCCTTAATTGCTCTTGCAGAATGTGTCTTATTTGCTATGGAAAATTGAGGGTCAATTGGACCAAGCTGACTCTGCTTCCCAAGAATGATTAGATTGCTTGCAAGACTTATCATGGCCCCGCCAGACATAGCCAAATATGGAACCACTACTTCAATATGATTAGTAAATTTAGCATGTAAATAATCAACTATACTTTCAACGGCGTTAGGGTCTCCACCAGGAGTATGAAGTATCAGGGTCAGTCCCTTATCAATTTTTGCTTTGTACATGGCATCCATAAAGCCGTTAACATCTTCGTGCATGATTGACAAAGCTAAATCATTCTGCTTTTGTAGAAAAGCAGAGGCGTAAAAAATAACAGCCGTTCCACCGCGAAGTTTCGAAATTTCATCTAACTCAAAACTTAGGGAATCAAGGACCCAATCAGGGCTTCCTTTCTTCTCATCAAATTTCTTTACTAATTCACTCCACGAAGCCATTTAACTTTGGGGAATTATCTTGCACGAAGCGTGTTGGTTGTCAGGGGGTGTTCTTGACTAGGAGGTTCGTACTCTGTTGGTCTTTCTTCTTCAAATGTCGGCAATTCATATATCTTGCTGACCTCAAGATATTGCTGATATTGTTCTTTTACTTTTTCTAATGTTTCTAAATAGCTATTTGGAGTTTTAGTTTTGTTGACCATCAGCATTTTTCCTCGTCACTTTTTCTCAAAGCAAAAATTTAATACTAGCCTGTTTGTAAACTATCGTGCAAATTACAATATGCACATTTTATACTGTTTTCATCTTTAAACCTTCCAATTACAACCATTGTTCAAGAAGCAATTAAGTTATCCGAGACCTAGGCATAGAACCTCTTTTGGACTTTACCTACTATTAAAAATACTGCGGTGTAGTTTTTAAGTCTTGCCGAAGATGAACTCATAGAGTTCTCCCTCAGGAGCATTCCCTTATTGGAATAAACTTGTAGGACTTGATATCCGTTCCATCTGGTGCTTTCTTTATCACCCCCACGGTAACAGCCATTTCCTCACCGAACTCAAGAGAGTCTGGATTCTCTGTTTCAACCTGCGCCATAACCCTTACGCCTTCCGGGAAATCGACAAGAGCCAAAACATAAGGCACTTTGAATTCCGGCATGCTTCTTCTCACAACCGTAAAGGAATGGAGGATACCGGTTGGGCTTAGATACTTTTCCTCAACGTCGTCTGTAAAGCTTACTGGATCCGCTAGATATCTCGGGAAGGTCCAGTTATCGGATTCCTTGCAGTAACCCGCAATCAGTCTCACTCTGCCCTCATCATCAGTTGAGAACAAATCTTGTCTGAAAATATCTTCGCTCATGACACTCTCTCCTTGCAATGATTGTTTAGCCTAGAAGGAAATTATATACAACTGAAAACAGTTTTCAATTTCCCCAGAAAAAGCAATGGTACGGAAACCCTTGTGCGGGTTGCAAAAAAACTGCAAATTCGTAAAATCCTTAAGTGCCGGAAAAAATCCCAAGAGCGTTGACCGTTGCCGGGTCCGATTCAGGAGGAGGAGCGGGGGTCCAAGCAGACCTTAAAACTTTTACCGTTCTCGGGGTATACGGACTTTCAGTTCTCACATCAGTTACAGCCCAGAACACCTTGGAGGTAAGTGCGCTCCTCGATCTTCCCGAGCAGTTCGTGGGTGCGCAGTTTGACGCCGTAATGAACGACATAGGATGTGAGGCGGCAAAGTTGGGAATGCTTTCCAACGAAAAAATCATCAAGACCGTAGCGGAAAAAATAGACCTGTATAGAATTGAGAAGCTTGTTGTCGACCCCGTGATGAGCTCAAAAGGCGGAACTGCTCTTTTAAAAAACTCAACGGAACTTCTGAAAAAAGAAATTCTTCCAAGAGCACTCATAGTAACCCCGAACATTCCGGAAGCGGAGATTCTGAGTTCCGCAAGTATAAGCAACATAAGTGATATGAAAACCGCCGCCGAGAAGATTCACCTGCTCGGAGCGAAAACGGTTCTGATAAAAGGAGGACACCTAGAAAAAGACCTGCCCGCGGTGGATATTTTTTTCGACGGGGAGACATTTGAAGAACTTGTTAGCGAGAGGATTGAAACGAATAATACCCACGGAACCGGTTGCACTCTTTCGGCAGCCGTATGCGCTTTTCTAGCAAAAGGAATACCCCTTCGACATTCCCTGAAGAATTCGAAAGTCTTTGTCACAGGAGCGATAAAAAATTCCTTGAAAATAGGGAAGGGACATGGGCCTTTAAAGCATTTCTGGAAAACCTGAAACTAAGTACTAGTATTAATTCATACCAGTTTCGCCGCGTATAAACCGTTTTATAAATGGTACCGCCAGAACATATTTGCCACATCTGCTTTTTGTATATGATCCCGGCTCTCTTCAAAGTAAATTTCTATATAGATTAACCTTACGGAGTCGATTATATTAGTGGTTTTTCCAACCACCTTTCTTTAGAAAAAAATAAGGAAGTGACATGT
This sequence comes from Candidatus Dadabacteria bacterium, assembly GCA_026709745.1. Classification (GTDB taxonomy): domain Bacteria; phylum Desulfobacterota_D; class UBA1144; order Nemesobacterales; family Nemesobacteraceae; genus Nemesobacter. The sequence goes on from JAPOSJ010000053.1 coordinate 12,049, forward strand.
CCAAAATCATGGATGGCAAAAGGGTCTCTCAAGAGACTAAAAAATGGATCATCCAAAAGACCAAAGAACTTAAAGACCGCACAGGTGTAGTACCTGGTCTTGCTTCCATTCTGGTCGGGAATGATCCCGCATCCGAAATATACGTAAGGAATAAGAGAAGAGCGTGCGGAAGATGCGGAATGTTTTCAGAAGAATATAATCTTTCGGAAGAAACCTCTGAAGAGGAGCTTCTTTCTCTGATCGGGCGCCTCAACCTAGATGAGAAGATCCACGGCATACTTGTACAACTTCCACTTCCGATCCATATGAACCCTGCAAAAGTGATGAAAAAGATGTCTCCTAACAAAGATGTCGACGGATTTCATCCGGAGAACACCGGAAAACTGTACCAAGAAAACCCCGACGTCATTTCCTGTACCCCGTACGGAATAGAAAAACTCCTTGATTACTACGGAATAAAGATATTGGGCAAGCATGTAGTGGTCGTGGGGAAAAGCAACATAGTTGGAAAACCCGTAGCTGCCTTGATGCTCAACAGGGATGCTACCGTCACCATAGCCCATATAGAAACTCAAAACCTGCCGACCATAACCACCATGGCAGACATATTGATAGTTGCAATAGGAGATTCGCAGTTCATAAAAAAAGAGATGATAAAAGAAGGAGCCGTAGTAATCGATGTTGGAATCAACAGAAACGAGAGCGGAAAGATTGTCGGCGACGTCGACTTTGAGGATGTGAAGGAAAAAGTCTCCTACATAACCCCTGTTCCCGGCGGGGTGGGTCCAATGACCATAACCATGCTTCTTTGGAACACACTTGAGGCAGCAGAAACATTCGCGCATGGAAAATAACTTCAAACCCGGGTCAGCAAAGCGTCTTGGGGCCAGCGGTTTTTGAAATCGGCTGCGAATCCCCAAGTCCTGAGCATATGTCTCTCACGGCCATGTTCTTAACTGGATGCCAAGCGGCGGGTTCTATCTCAAGCAGGGGTTCCAGAACAAACCTTCTTTCATGCGCCCTAGGGTGAGGAATAACCAGAGAATCGGTGTTTATAACTAGTTGTCCATAGAAGATTATATCAAGATCTATCACCCTAGGTCCCCACCTTGTCGTTTTTTCCCTCCCGATCTGCTTTTCTATTGCCTTGAGACGCATGAGAAGTTCAAAAGGGGAAAGTTCCGTTTCCACCTTGATAACGGCGTTTGTGAATCTTGGCTGGTCCTGCGGCCCCACAGGGTCCGATTCATAAAGTGAAGAAACCGCCACAAGATGTACGTACTTTTCTATTTCTCTCAAAGCTCTGGTAAAGTTCTCGCGCACGGGGCCAAGGTTGGCTCCAATACCTATGAAAACGATTCTCGGCGAAGATTTGTGCCCACTCAATGGAATACTCATCCCAGTTAATATATAATGAACAATTATGGCACTTTTAACTGAAAAAGAAATTTCTTCTGCGCTCAAGAGCCTTGACGGCTGGCAGGGCGGGAAGGCAGAGATAGAAAAGACGTTCGTTCTCAGAAATTTCGTTGATTCCATGGGTTTTGTGAACAAAGTCGCGCTTCTTTCCGAAAAGGTGGATCACCACCCTGATATTCTCATACGGTGGAACAACGTTTTCATAACGCTCTCGACCCACAGCGAGGGGGGAGTTACGGAAAAAGACTTGAACTTAGCAAGAGAAATAGAAAAAGCCCTCTGAGGTCGAACCTACGCCTGCGGGAATCAGTCGATATCCCTTATACGATAATCATCCTCGCCAAGGGTAATGCTGTCTTTTTCCTCTCTGCTCATGCGCGGACTGGTTTTGTTGTCCTTGCCTAGAAACAGTTTCCTCAGAACTGAAGCCCCCGCTCCGAGCAAACCGAGCGCAACCAGTGTCAAGACGCCGAAAAATGTAAAAAGGCATACCGCCACAATCACGAAAAGCCCTATAAAAGGAAGAGAGAAAAAAGGAATTCTCCCCTTACGTATGTATATTTTTCCAGCCATTAAAACACCTTACTCAATATTATTACCGACCGCAGCACTTTTTGTATTTCTTGCCACTACCGCATGGGCACGGACTGTTTCGACCAACTTTCTTCTGTGTTCTCCTGACCGGAGCCTTGACTCTCTCTTCCGAATCTCCTCCCCTTCCAAGCACCATCTTTTTTTCCTCAAGTTCTCTTTTTCTCTCAAGCTCCTCTATCTGTTCTTCATTCGCAGGCTGTATTCTGAAAAGATTTGAGCAGACATCCATCCTGAACTTGTCCATCATGAGAGTGAACATGTCAAAACCCTCTTTGGTATATTCGCGAAGGGGATCTTTCTGTGCGTATCCCCTGAGTCCCACCCCTTCCCTAAGATGATCCATGTTAAGAAGGTGTTCTTTCCAGAGGTAGTCTATGTGCTGAAGCATGACGTAACGCTCGACCTGCGAGAGGTGTTCAGAACCTATCCGCTCCTCTTTTTCCCGGTATGCAGAAATCAGTTTTTCCAAAACTTCTTCCGTTATAACTTCTCCATCAGCCTTAGCCGGAAACTTTATATCTATCTCCGTTCCGAAAATCTTCCCGACAACTTCCCGAAGCTCGGAAGAATCAGATTCCGAGTTGCTGCCACGCGACTTAAGGTAGCTACCTACGATTTCACGCACAACATCTTCTGAAAATGAAAAAAGCATTTCCCTCAGACTTTCACCGCCCTCGAGGGTCGCGCGGCGCTGCCTGTAAACCAAATCCCTCTGTGTGTTGAGAACATCATCGTACCTAAGCAGGTGCTTGCGTATGTCAAAATTCCTTCCCTCAACTTTTTTCTGCGCGTTTTCAATAGACTTGCTTATCATCGAATGTTCAATCGGCTCCCCTTCCTCCCAACCAAGCTTGTCCATAACGCCCGTTATCCTATCCGAGGCGAAAATACGCATCAGATCATCCTCAAGGGAAACATAGAACCTTGAAGATCCATCATCCCCCTGTCTGCCCGCCCTTCCCCTGAACTGGTTGTCTATTCTCCTCGCCTCGTGTCTTTCCACCGAAAGAATATGAAGTCCGCCGAGCTTTTTCACCTTTTCTTTTTCCGAATCGCAAATCGATTTCGCCTCGAAAAGTGCTTCCTCGTACTGCCTAGGTTCCGCCTCCTCAGCCTGTATCCTGAACTTCCTCCTTAGTATATCCCTGGCAAGGAACTCAGGATTTCCTCCAAGCAGTATGTCCGTTCCACGCCCCGCCATGTTAGTTGCTATAGTTATGGCACCTATTCTGCCGGCCTGGGCTACAATCTCGGCTTCCTTTCCGTGCTGCTTGGCGTTGAGCACGTTGTGGCGAATACCCAGCTTCTCAAGGTAACCGCTCAGTTTTTCCGACTGCTCAATCGAGGAGGTGCCGACAAGTACCGGGCGCCCCGCAGAATTCATTTCCTCTATTTCGGCACAGGCAGCGTTGAACTTCTCACGCTCGGTCCTATAGACAACGTCATTGTAATCCCTCCTCACAAGCAGCTTGTGAGTAGGGATTACTGTAACGTCCAGATCGTATATATGCTTGAATTCAAACGCTTCTGTATCGGCGGTACCCGTCATGCCGGCAAGTTTTCCGTACATCCTAAAATAGTTCTGAATTGTTATGGTGGCCATCGTCTGGTTCTCACTTTCGATTTCCACACCTTCTTTGGCCTCAACCGCTTGGTGAAGCCCATCGCTCCACCGCCGCCCCGGCATGAGCCTTCCGGTGAACTCGTCCACTATCACCACCTTTCCGTCTTGTATCATGTAGTCGACGTCACTGCTGAAAAGCGTGTTGGCGCGAAGCGACTGGTTAACATGGTGGAGAACCTTAAGATTGACAGGATCGTAGAGATTGGGAATTTCGAGGGCTTTTTCCACCTTGGAAACTCCCTCTTCTGTAAGATCCACCTGCCTTGATTTCTCATCTACCGTGAAATCTGTTTCCCCGGAGAGCGTCTTTATAACCCTATCCACCTCGTAGTAAAGACCTGTGGAATCCTCGGAAGGACCCGAAATTATAAGCGGGGTTCTTGCCTCATCTATGAGAATGCTGTCAACTTCATCCACTATAGCGAAATTGTGGCCGCGCTGAACGTAGTGATCCAAGGAAAACTTCATGTTGTCGCGCAGATAGTCGAAACCGAACTCGTTGTTGGTGCCGTAGGTGATATCTGCTCTGTAGGAAGCCTGCCTAGATGAAGGCTCAAGACAGGTTTTAAAAGAATTTATGATTTCCAGATTTTTTTCGGGAAGAATGTCGCTTGACATGTATTCGTTCGGCCACGCCGTCAAATTTTTCTCTATGGACTCTTCAGCCCGCTTCTGATCCTCCCAAGCAAGCATGTAAGAAGCATCGTGATTTATAACCCCTACTTTCATGTCGAGAACCATAAAAACAGGTGACATCCAAGTAGCGTCCCTTGCGGCAAGATAATCGTTTACGGTGACCAGATGGGAACCAAGCTCAGTAAGGGCGTTTAGATAAAGGGGCAGCACCGCGACCAGCGTCTTTCCTTCTCCGGTTCTCATCTCGGCTATCCTGCCCTTGTGAAGAACGATTCCTCCTATCATCTGGACATCGAAATGCCTCATAGCTATTGTTCTTCTCGACGCTTCCCTGACAGCTGCAAAAGCCTCAGGCAGTATCTCCTCAAGAACCCGCTCCAGCTCTGCTGAGTATTTCTCGTCATCTAGGTCTCCGTTTGAACCGAGGCGGGAGCGGACAAGTTCGCGGAACTGCTCGGTTTTTGCGCGAAGCTCAGTGGTCGGGGCCTTAATCAGGGTTTTCTCAAAAGTGTTTATACGCTCTACCAGAACGCCAAGGCGCTTTACTTCTCTCTCGTTCTGCGAGCCTACTATTTTCTTCAGGACGTAAGAAATCATGCTCCGAAGCGGTCTCCTTTGCTATAGGGTCCCGAGGCACCCGGGAACAGCTCTCCTAAAACTAGTGTAATAATCCTTTGAGAATAGACAAGGGATTTTCGGGCTTCATGAGTCAAGCTTTACGCTCATGACCCTTGATGCTGCGGCGCCGTCTGTAGTTATTCCTATGAGTGTGCCAGCTTCCTGCATTGTTTTTCTGTTATGAGTTATGACGGCCACCTGGGAGTGGTTAGAGATATCGCTCAGTATCCTGTTGAATCTAGAGGTATTGACTTCGTCAAGCGCGGCGTCTATTTCATCCAGAAAAACAAACGGGACGGGCTTTACAAGACATGCGGAGACTATGACTGCTATTGCCGAGAGTGCCTTTTCTCCTCCCGAGAGCAGGTTTATAGGCTGGAATCTCTTTCCTCCGGGTCTGATCATGACCTCCACACCGGTTTCGAGAAGATTTCTAGGGTCCGTAAGCTCAAGGCATGCCTCTCCGTTCTCAAAAAGCTTGCCGAAGGTGTCGCTGAATTTCCCGTTCACCGTCTCAAAAGCCTCTTGGAACCTCGAAATCGACTCCCTGTCCAGTTTTTTTATAGCTCCCTCAAGATAATCAAGCGCCCGGGCTAGATCATCGGTCTGGCGCTGGAGAAACCCGTTTCTCTCCTCAAGCTGCTCATATTCCTCGGGCGCAAGCAGATTCACCGGACCGAAATTTTCTATCTGGCGGCGAAGCGTCTTAAGTTCTCTCTCTCCCTCAGATATTGAAACGCCGTGCAGATACTGCATCTTCGCCGTATCTGGTGGATCATCGCCGAATGTCTCCCCATACCGTTCGCTCAGATACCCAAACTCGTCCTCAGCACGCTCAAGCTGCGCCTCTGCTGAGGCAAGCTGTTCCCTTCGTAATGAAAGTTCCCGTGACGCGGCCTCAAATTCCTCTTCTCTTCCTCGAAGCTCATCCTCGCAGTGCGATACCTCTTCTCTCAGTTTTCCGAAAGACTCCTCTTTAAAGCTGAGATCTACACAGATTTTCTCAAACTCTTCTTCCGCCTGGATTTTTGACAGAGCGAGTGTTTCGCATTCCTGTTTTTTGAGCTCCAGATCCTTCTTTCTGAGAGAAAGCTTCTCGCCTATAACAGCCTTTGTTCTCCCGACTTCCGATATTTCGTACTCAAGAGACCTTTCTCTTTCAAGAACTCCGGCGTTCTCTATTCTGAGTTTTGTTATTTTCTCCTGAAGCGTTTTTTCCTCCTGCGCAAACCTAAGAGCACGATCTTCTGTTTCCCCGTATTTTGATTCAAGTGCACTTCTCTGTCCTTTAAGCTGCTTCATAAGAGATTCCATCTCGCCGACGGTGTGGTTCTTGCTTCCGAACTTGCGCTCAATCTCGTCACGCTGATTATTTAGGCCTACTATCCTCGTTTCAAGCTCCTGTGCTTTTGTGTTTGCGTTTGAACGGTCCTTTGCGTTTTCAACCGAGCTTATCTCGCAGCGGCGAAGAATTTCCTCAAGCTGAGTGCGGCGGTCCTCAAGTGTGTCCATTTCTTCGCGAAACGCGGCTACTGCCTTCTGCTCTTCCTCAATTTCGGCTGAGAGAACGAGTATTTGCTCTCCAAGCTCCTCGATTTCCCTTTTTCTCTCAAACACCCCGGCCAGAGATTTTCCGCCCGTCACTGCTCCGTGAGAATCAACATAGTCTCCGTCAAGTGTAGCAAAGGATGACCCGTTTCCCGTGCGGTTCTTAAGTCTCATTGCCTCCCTCAAGTCGGAAGTTACGTAGACTTCCTGAAGCATCGAGTCAACAAGGCTTCTTTGTATCACTTTCACTTCAAGTAGACTGTTGAGAGAATCGGCCTCCGGCTTGCCGTTGCCCCCGTCATTTCCATTGCCCCCCTTATTTGCTGACCGGTCTGTGGCCGGTATGAAGGTTCCCCTCCCAGCATCAAATTCTCTCAAAAGCTCAACCGCGGCCAAGGCCTCCGTGCTCCCCTCAACTACTATCCAATTGAGTTTTTCCCCGAAGGCCGCCTCTACGGCTCTTTCGTAGTTTCTCGGAACGGAAACGAAATCGGAAACGACCCCTAGCACTCCACTCTGCCTGCGCTCAAGCACGAACTTGCGCGTGGCGTCGGGAAGCCATTCGTAGTTGCTCTGTATTCTATTAAGGGCATCTACTCTGGAGACACAGTCATTCTTTTTGCCTTCAAGTCCCCTGAGTTCAGCTAGTTTTTTCTCGTGTTCAACCCGAAGATCGTAAAGACGAGAATCTATCTCCTCTTTTTCCCTGCGGGTCGAGGTAAATTCAGTCTTTATTTCACCTTCACGGCTGCGAAGCGAAGCGAGATTTTTTTCGCACTCCATCTTTTCAAGTCCCAAAGCGGCGGCTTCTCCCTCAATCTCCTCTTTTTTCTCTGCAAGCTCTTCAAGCTCTTTTGAAAATGCGCCTATCGTACTTCCAAGCGAGCTTCTCCTAGTCATCACGTCCGAGAGTAGATCCGCAGTTTCCCCAAGCTCTTTTTTTGTCCTCTCCCACTTGCTTTTAAGCTTTACAAGATTCTGCTCCTCGCGTGAAATCTGCTCAGAAGCCGAAAGACGAATTTCTTTAAATTTCTCGGACTGCTTCTCGGCATGGACGCTTTTCTCCTCTATCTCCAAGATTTCGCACCCGAGGCTCTCTATTCCTGCCTCAATGTCCTTCACATAGCCCGAAATCCCGACTATCTCCCGTTCGATCGACGCCCTATGGTATTCGTTTTCCTTTTTCTGCGTGCGAAATTCGTAGATTTCCTTCTCAAGAGAACCTAGATGCTGCCCTGAAGCGGAGTTCTTCTCCCTCGCACCCTGAAGCAGTCCGTGTTTTTCTTCTGCCCCGGAGTCAGCAGAGCGGAAAAGCTTCTCCGCTGCAAGCTTTTTTTGAAGAAGATCTCCTCTTCGCTTCCGCGAGTTTTCAAGACGTGTCGAGAGAACTTCGAATTCTAGTGAACGGGCCCGCCCCGTAAGTTCTTCGTATTGCTTGGCACTCTCTGCTTGCAGCGCCACGGCCTCAATACGGTCGGAAACCTCGCGCTTCATGTCGAGCACTCGAGAGAGGTTTTCTCTGGTCGACTCTGTTCTGCCACGGGTTTCCCTCCTCCTGAGTTTATACTTCTCAATCCCTGCGACTTCCTCTATGAGTTTTCTTTTCTCTTCCGGCTTTGAAATTATAAAGGATTCGATCTGGCCCTGCTCTACAATTGAATAGGCCCTCGCGCCCATACCGGTGTCAAGCAGCAGCTCGGTTATGTCCTTGAGACGGCACTTTACCCCGTTTATGCTGTATTCGCTTTCTCCCGAGCGGTAAAGCTTTCTTCGGATTCTGACTTCCTCGAAACCGAATCCCTCGACTTCTTCGAGAACAAGAGACACGTCGGCAAGCCCTAGGGGCTTGAGCTCAGCACTCCCATTTGAGATGACGTCTTCCATGCCTCCCGCGCGCAAATGTCTCGGGTTGTGCTCGCCGATTACCCACCTGATAGCGTCTAGAATGTTGGACTTTCCGCAGCCGTTGGGACCGACTATCGCGGTTATGCCCTCAGAGAAATCTATCCTCGTTTTGAGGTAAAAAGATTTGAAGCCTGCTATTTCAAGCGCTTTAATTCTCATTGGAGAACCGCGGCCGCATCTCATAAAGCTCACGCGCAACTGCTGTTTTGCGCAAAATTATTACCTCAGCGGGGAAAACTAAAACCCCTTATCCATTATAGAAGCCTGAAGAAATCCGCCGGGAAAAATCTTTGGCGGTAAGTGAAAAGACTCCCTATTAATCAATGCCTTACGGTTAATTGCATTATACCACGAATCCAAGAGAATTTTCAACTTCTCCGGTAAAGAATCATTCTCCCTAGGAAAGAAGGTTGCTGTTGTGAACGATCTTGGAGTTCTCTCTTAGACTCTCTAGCAGATGTTCAATCACAAGTATTTTCCGCTCCGAGATTTCCCGCTGTCTGAAAGAATCATTCTCCGCCATGAAGGCCTTGGTGTCTGCGGATTTTGTTTCCGCAAGTGATACTATGTAGAAAATCTCCCCAGAGCGGTAGACGCGCTGCGAGGTCGGCTGGTCATTTCTCAATCCAAATACATCGGAGATGAAATCTCCTGATTCCACGCCTAGGGGATTCTGTGATCTTGAGAAAAAACCGCTCCGCTTAACTGAAAGACCCATGGATTCCGCGGCCACGGGGAAAATCTTTGCCGAGGAAGTTATCTTTGCGAGGCTTTCACCGGCGGATTTCTTTGCCCGCTCGACGGCGCGTTCTCCCTTAAGAACCTTTAGAATCTCGGCACGCACAGACTTAATTCCCAACCGTTTAGAAGGCTCAACTCTTGTTACCTCGAAAAACCATGTAAAATCCCGCAACACCACATTTGAAAGCCTGTTTTTCTCAACGGAGAAGGCCTGCCTTCTTATGGATCTAGGAATCTCCCCGCCCGCCGCGCCTTGCGTAAATTTCCCGGTCTCCACCACCTCAAGGGAGCTTTTCCGAGAAAGAATATCTTCAAACGAATGCTTTCCCCGGAGAAATTCTTCAAGGAAGCTGTCATAGAGAAGCCGGGACTTGCTCTCGATGATCTGCTTTCTTATGTCTCCCTTTACATCATCAAGCGGCTTGGCGGATCCATCGGAGACAAATTCTTCGGGATAGGTGCTGTAGTAAGCCTCGATTTCCTCGTCGGAGACTGCGGCGTTCGAGGCAAAATCCGCGGGTGCAAGCTTAACGTAGCGCGCCTCTCTTTTCTCAGGCTCCCAGAAAGAATCAGTGTTCTCGTCATAATATAGTCTGATTTCCTCTTCGTCCGGATCTTCGTCCCCTAGATAGTTCTCAGCCTTAAAAAAAACGTAGTGAAGATTAATTTTTTCCTCGCGTACTCTATAGACACCCAGAAGTTCTTCATCGCTTGCTGTAACAGAACTGTCAATGACCGAAATAAGTCTTGCCACCAGAAGGTCCTCTCTGTAGGAGTCCTCGAAATCTTTCACCGTGCGGTTAAGCCCCCTTGAAACAAAGTCTTTGTAGCGCTCAAAACCCACGAAAGCTCCATCCACCTGAAAACCTGGATCGTTTGTTATGGCATCTGAAAGCTCCTGTTCGCTCACCCTGATTCCAAGATCCTTGGCCTTCTGGGCAAGCAGTTTCTTGTTAACCAGTGAGTCGATCACGGTAAAGTTCACATATTCCATAAGTTCGTCAGAGATTTCCTGACCATCGCGCCCCAGGCGATCAAGCATCGAGTCTCTGAGGTTATAAAACTGGGCCAAGGACGCCTTGTCCCCGTTTACCTCGACCGCAGCGCCGCCGCTTGGGCCCCTCCCGCCTATGCTTATTCCTCCAACATAGCCGAAACCGACTACGAAGGTAAGAGCAAGCAGAAGAAGAAGTGCCTTGGTAAGAAAATTGTTTCTGTTTTTTATGATATCGAAAGCCAATAGCATTTCCTTCAAAAGATGAAATAAACTTTATATGAGCCGCACGGAACTTTCAAGCGTCTGCCGGGGGCCGTCAGTTCCCGGCTTGACAGTCATAATGCACTTAAATAGCTTACAGGTGAAATGCCGGGGGACACGAAGAAACTCAGATGATAACAGCTCTTGGCGGCGGAAGTGGAGCCGCGAAATTTCTTAAGGGACTTCTAGGGATAATTTCCCCGGAGGAACTCAGCGTAATAGTGAATACCGCGGATGACATGGACATCTACGGAATGAGGGTCTCCCCGGACATAGATACAATAATCTACAGACTCTCAGGAATAATAGACGAAAAAAAAGGATGGGGGGTGCAAGGCGACACGTTCGAGTTTCTGGGTGCCGCTGCGAGATTTGGCTTTCCAACTTGGTTCGGTCTCGGCGACAGGGACCTCGCCACTCACCTGTTCAGAAAAGCCGTCATCGACGCTGGAGGAACTCTGAGCGAATCCACTTCAAAAATAGCGCGGCGTTTCGGCCTCGGAGAAGTGCGCATATTGCCCATGAGCGACGACAGAGTCGAGACATGGATAGAGACAGATGCGGGCGAGATGCATTTCCAAGAATACTACATAAAGTGGGCGATGCGCCCCGAGGTGCACGGAGTCAAGATAAAAGGCACTGAAAGGGCTTCCGCTGCTCCGTTTGTTCTTGAATCGATAGAGAGAGCCAACATAGTGATCATATGCCCAAGCAACCCCATAATCAGCATAGGACCCATACTCAAGATACGGGAAGTGAGAAATAGACTCGTCGACGCTTCAGGACTGAAGGTCGCTATAAGCCCCCTTATGCGTGGAAAACCTCTTAAGGGTCCGGCAGACAAGCTCATGAGAGGGCTTGGAATGGATGCCTCTTCAACGCAGGTTGCAAGACTTTACGCCGATTTTTTGGATCTGCTAGTAATCGATCGTTCAGATGCGGGAGAGAAGGCCTCCATAGAAGCTCTGGGAGTAAGTGTTTTAGTCACTGACACAATTATTCCCGATGAGCAAAGCTCAGCGCGTCTTTCGAGGGAAATCCTCGATTTCGTGGAATCCATTAAACAGAAACGGCCGCACACTTCGCACTAGCCAAGATGATCAGGCACTCTCTTCTTCCTTTTGCTGCGGCTCGTAGGGTACTATGCTGTAGAAAAAGAACTGAGGCAAGCCTTTTACTTCCTGTGAATCGCAGCTCGTCCGAAGCTGTACGCTATGGTTCATGACCACAGTGCCTATGGCGTAAACCGTGGTTTTCCCTTCTACTCCGAACTCAACGGCGGTATAATCCTCGCTGTCTTTCTCGAATTCCCATCTTATATCATAAATGCCCAGTTTTTCTAACTTTTTCCTCAGGAAATAATCTGAAACTTGAGAAGTCTGAGAAAAACATGATCTTCCCCTGTAGCAGTCAAGAAAAATCTCACCGCGCAGGTGGGAGAAAACCACATCCTCAAGGTTTTCTCTGTTTACCCTTCCGTAATATATGCCCTCCGGAAGCATAACTATGTTGGCGGCGAAACGGTGGGCTCCAACATGGGTGGTTCTCCACGCGGAAATTTTCTCTTTTTTCAGAAGTTCCCTGTAAACTTCAGACCCCGCGGCCGCGCAGCATCCGTCGCGGGCACCATGTGTACAGACCAGAGCAAGCTTTTCCGAACAGGAAAACTTCTCTATTCCCCCGATGCGGACAAGCTCAGGAAGATTTATCGAAAGGAGGTCTTCATATGTTTCTATTTCGAATCTGTAGAGTTTCGGGAAGAACTCGGAAGAGTGTGCGTAGTAAAAAGCGAGGTTTCCCTTGCTTGGGCCCGGTCCCCCTATCAGCTGAATTCTGGATTCTTCAAAAGACGAAAGAAAGCCTCTAAGATGCTCCTTTACCTCCTCCGGCAAAGCGCTTTGCAGAAAAGCATCTCTTTTCCATGCACCGGAGTACTCGAGCAGAAACCAGTTCTTTACCTCAAGAGCAGTTCCATAGAGATGCTCTCCACTTTGGGAAGACATCTGGGAACAGGTAAGCGTTTTTCCCTCGGTCATCTCATCCTCCTGGGCCCTGCCCGTCGTTTTTTTTCCTCAGTTTCAAAAGGAATTTCTCCTTAGGCACAAGATAAAAAAATCTTCCCCAGTTTTTCATGACACCCGCGTGGCGGGATGCATCTTTTCCTTCGCCCCAGAAAAGATCGACGCGACGGGCACCTTTTATGGCTCCACCGCTGTCATGGTTAACAACGAAGCGGGAAACTGGGTTCCACCGCGACGGCTCAACCGAAAGACCAGTTTCGAAAACTGGTCTCTGAAACTCCATGAACACAAGGGAACCCTTGGGGAAAAAAGCATCGTCGGTCGCTATTGTCCTGCCTTCAACAACTTCGGTTCCAAAAGAAGTCTCTGGCTTCCCAGGAAGTTTACGGAAAAAAATGTAACTCGGATTTCTATAAAGAATTTCCATTCTCTCAGAGTAAGGGAGGGATCTCAGGTGGCTTTCTATTGCCCAAAGACTCATCTTCTCCTTCGTAATCCACTCGAACAGGAACTTTCCTATAGCCACGTAATCGTGTCCGTTCTGCGCAGCGTAGCCCACAACCAGTTCCTCTCCATCCGCAAACCTGATTTTACCGGACCCCTGGATATGAAGAAAAAACGCATCGACAGGATCGACCCACGCAATCTCAAGTCCCTTTCCCATTAGCCTCCCCCCGGAATCGATTTCGCTTCGAGAGTAATAGGGAATCAACTCGGATACTCTGTCCGGGTTACCAGCGGAAACTCTGCCGTAAAGAGACTGAAATTTTTGCTTGGCAACTCTGTTCTCCTCAAAAAATGAAAGTCTCTCGAAGCGCTTGATAAATCTGTCCATCCTGATGCGCACCAAGTCATAGGGAACTCTGTAGAGAGGATGTGTATGCTCAGAGGTCTTGTTCCGGGAAGCTGAGAGCATAGGAGAAAAGTAAGAAGTTATGAAAACCCCTCCCCAGAATTTTCCCGGAAAGCCGTAGAAATTAAAATTCTCTTTAACTTCTTTTATAAAATCATCTTTGGTCACGCCCTCTTCAAGCCTAGCGAGAAGATGTCCGAGTGCCAGAGCGTAATCTGCCGAGGAGACAGTTTTCTTTCCGAAAACAAGCGGGGAATTTCCCACCCGCGAAAGTTTTTCAACGCTTGCGCCTATGGATTCCCTGAGTCCCGCGGGGAAAATGTCGTCATCTATCTCGGGAACGATTGGAACTGCTTGCATGGACTCGGGAGTCGGGACCTTTGGTGATTTTGCACAGGAAATGTAGAGAAAAAACAAGAAAACGGCTGACAGAATAGCTGCGGTTTTTCGGTTCATCTGAAACCTGCTGGTTCTCCACGGGAGAGAATACATAACTTGAAACGCTCAAAGGGTACAGGATACATTTATACCCTGTTATGTGCCGCTTGCCCAAAAACCCGGGGTGCCTGACAGCAACCTCTTGTCTCCGGCAGTCGCAGGGAAAGGTATTTTTCCAAAAAGACAGGATAAAATAGAATTTTTTAGGTTTTCGGCCCACAAGTTGGGAAACGAGAATGAAGCGCAGATTCCTTGGTATAGACATAGGGGGAACAAATCTCAGGGGAAAAATCATCACCGAGCAAGGAGACTCTCTCGATGAGAAAAAAATCCCTTCGGAAGCAAACATGGGTATCTTCAGGCTCATGGAAAACCTTGCCGGATTTATAAAAAATTTCACCGCGGAGAAAATATCGGCGGTCGGGATAGCGATACCGGGAATCGTTGATACCAAGAGAGGCACCCTTGTTCAGGCCCCAAACATAGCCAACACGAAGAATTTTCCATTTACAGAAGCACTTTTTGAAAGAATAGGTGGCGCAATTCCGTTATTTATAGAAAATGACGCCGCCTGCGCGGCCCTCGGAGAATACAGGGTGGGGGCGGGAAGAGGTACAAACTCAATGGTGATGATCACTCTTGGAACGGGTTTTGGAGGCGGAATAATTCTCGACGGAAAGCTCTGGAGAGGAGAAAACGGCTTTGCGGGAGAACTTGGGCACATGACGATTAATCCATCAGGACACCTCTGTAATTCCGGCTCAAGGGGCTGTGTCGAAGCGTATGTTTCGCAGGTAGCGATAAAGAGAATTGTTCGAGAGAACCAGGAACTCCGCGAAAAGCTCTCCGGCACAGAAGAATCGGCCCTGCCCGAGCGTCTGGCGGAACTTGCCCGCAAAAAAGACCGGGCGGCCATCTCAATATGGAACGATTTTGGGTCAAATCTTGGTGTGGCAATATCGATTCTCGTAAATGTCCTCGACGTAAAAACGGTTGTAGTGGGCGGGGGACTTTCGGGTGCTTGGGAACTTTTTATCGGGAAAGCTCTTGAGGAAACCGAAAAAAGGTGTATCGGAGCAGAAGCAAGGGGACTTCAAATACAAAGAGCCGTCTTGGGAGATGATGCGGGGGTGCTGGGAGCTTGCTATATAGCCGAAATCGGACTCGTGGAGAGATTCTAGGATTGCCGGGAAGCCTTCATCACGAGGTCAAAAAGCTTCCGCGAAGAACCACGAAGCCTTATCCTGAGCCATGGAC
>JAPOSJ010000035.1:0-2271 GCA_026709745.1 Candidatus Dadabacteria bacterium
GGAGGTGAACCTCTGCGGACACGCCACCCTTGCAAGTGCTCATGTTCTTTATACCCTCGGCATCATTGCCGAAACCCAGGACGCCGTGTTCTTAACAAAAAGCGGGATTCTTTCTGCAAGAAAAAAAGATGAACTTATAGAGATGAATTTTCCATTAGAGGAGGCCTGGGAGGTTGAAGTACCAGAGGAACTGCTTCTGGCGATTTCAGCTCTTCCTCTTTACGTGGGAAGAAACCGATTTGATTATATAGCTCTTTATGATAGCGAAGGGACTGTAAGAAATGCTATCCCTGAACTTGGCCATATAAAAGAACTCAATTCCAGAGGACTTATAATAACAAGCGTTTCAAACTCCGGGCGTTATGATTTCGTGTCGCGTTTTTTCGCTCCCTCGGCAGGGATAAATGAGGACCCGGTTACGGGGTCTGCCCACTGCTGTCTATGTCCTTTCTGGAGCCACAGGCTTGGAAAAAAAGAGCTTACGGGTTATCAGGCCTCCCAAAGAGGCGGTTTTGTTTATACGAAACTTCTTGATAGAAGGGTACTTTTGGCGGGAAGGGCCATTGTTTCAGGAATTTTTGAAATTGATCCCAAACCTTAAGAATGTAGATGCGCCGTGGGGCAGAATTCACAAAACTTTTTTTTTCGGTAGAATTTAAGATCAAATGTTATAGGGGCGGCGTAGCCAAGAGGTAAGGCAACGGTCTGCAAAACCGTCATACCCCGGTTCGATTCCGGGCGCCGCCTCCAGTTCTGAACCGCGTTCAGATCAATGCCCGGGTGGCGGAATTGGTAGACGCAAGGGACTTAAAATCCCTCGGGAGTTTCTCCCGTGCCGGTTCGAGTCCGGCCCTGGGCACTTTTCCGACAATCTCCAGATAAAATGTGTTAGAATATAATCAAGGGCAAACAACTTGTTATGTGTTGCTGTAAATAGTTACTTTCACGGAGGTTGTAAATATGCGTTTCAGAGTAGACTTAATAGTATTTACAGGATGTTTTGCATCTGTTTTTTTCCTTCTCTCCGTCTTCTCAAGCGCTCTTGCGCAGGAGGAACAGTACTCAGAACCGAGTGCCCAAAGCGAAGATACCCAAAGTCTGAGCACGATGGAGGAAGCTAACTACACTCTTCGCAAGATGCTTGTGACAGCCACCAAGCGCGTTCAGCTTGCCCAAGATGTTCCTTTTTCCCTGAATGTTCAGTCAGAAGAAGATATCAAGCGTCTTAACACAACTGACCTTGAGGATCTCTCCCGAAATGTTGCTGGACTTTCCATACAGAACCTCGGACCGGGTCAGAGTGTGGTTACTATCCGCGGCGTTTCTTCGGGACAGATAGTGCGGGACCAGCCCGGGGTAAAAGAGCAGGTGGGGGTTTATCTTGACGAAACACCTATATCGCTCTCGCTTTTCACTCCTGACATAGACCTTTTCGATCTTAACCGCATAGAGACACTAAGGGGACCGCAGGGCACACTGTTCGGGTCAGGCTCAATCGGTGGTACCGTTCGATATATAACCAACCAGCCCCAGCTTGGCACAAGCGAGATAAAAGTCGAGGTTGACGGGAACTATCCTAATGAAGGTTCCGCCGGGGGTCATCTGAAGACCGCCCTTAATGCTCCTCTGGGTGAAGATGCGGCCCTCCGAGTGGTCGCTTACGGAACCAGATACGGGGGGTTCATTGACGCGCACAAGCATAATGAACCCGGTGCCATTGATGAAAACGTAAATGATGGCAACCGCCACGGCGGGCGAATCTCTTTGCTGTGGGAGCCGAACGAGAACCTGTCCATTGCTCCTCGCGTTGTATACCAGAAAATAGATCTTGGGGGTTTTAACCGCGAAGAGATATTTAACATTTTCGCAAATCCGGACAACGGCATTACTCTGGCAGAGAGAGAGCAGGTACTTCTGCTTGACGAAGCCTTTGAGGATGAGACTGTAATCTTTGACACGGTGGTTAACTGGGAAATAGAAGGTCTTTTTGATGTTACATACTCAGGGGGCTATATAAACCGGGATCTTCTTGTAAGTCGCGACGCAAGTGCTCTTACGGGCAGCGTAAGTATTGACCTTGAATTCATGGAGGATAAAGTGGCAAATCCCTCAAACCTGCGCGATACCACAGACCTTGAGCAGATGACCCATGAGTTACGTATAAGTTCAGACAGTAAAAGCCGGCTGTACTGGCTTGCGGGTGTTTTCTACTCTGATTCTGAGCGTGATTACGCTCAGAGTTTGCCGACACCCGGGTATGATGACCTGTGG
>JAPOSJ010000035.1:2281-3321 GCA_026709745.1 Candidatus Dadabacteria bacterium
CCTGTGGGATAGACCGTCGGCAAGTGATAATTTTCCAGCCGCTGTGGACTCTCCGTATGATTCGGAACTTACTTACGACTTGAGACAGATGGCAGTTTTCGGTGAGATGACCTATCAGTTACTTCAACGCCTTGGTCTTACCGCCGGGCTTCGCTGGTATGACTGGAAAGAGGACAAGACCTTCAGGTCCGGTGGAGGCTTTTCCAATTCCGCCGCCCCGAATCAGGATGTTACTGTTTCTTCTGACGGATTCACACCAAGATTTATGGTAAGCTATGCTGCTGCTGATAATGTTACTGTTAATGCCCAGATTTCCCGAGGATTTCGTCTGGGTGGAGTTAATGATCCTCTTAATCAGCCGCTTTGTGGAGAGGCGTATGCAACATACCAAGGGTATCAGGAATTTGAGGACGAGACTCTCTGGAACTACGAGGTCGGATTTAAGTCATCTTTTGAAACCATCGGGTTAAACGGATCGGTCTTTTATACAGATATCGATAACTTGGGTGTCAACGTTGACGCAGGACCATGCTCTTCCCGGGTTACTATCAGCGTGCCTGAATCTCATACAATGGGAGTGGAACTTGAACTGTCCGTTCAGCCTACAAGATCCCTATTGCTTGCCTTTGCCGGAAGTTACGTTGAAGCGGAATTTGATTCCACTATAAGTACTTCTGATGGTAGTACGGTGGAAGGAATAGAGAAGGGCAACAGAATACCTTCTGTGCCCGACTGGCAGCTCTCGGGCAGTGCCACATACACATTGCCGGGGCTTCTTAGTGCGGAGGAAAGCTATCTTTCTGCCTCTTGGCAGTTTGTGGGCGACAGCTATACGCAGGCGGGAGATCAGGTGCCTGGCAAGGGAATATTCTCACATGATCTCAAATATGCAGGTCTATCTGCCGACCACACGACAGAAGTTGACCTGCTGCTTGATTCATACCACCTGTTTAACTTATCTGCGGGGCTTGTATATGGTAATGTCGAATTCACGGCTTACGTGAAGAATATTACGGATGAAAATGTGAGACTTTCTTTTG
>JAPOSJ010000002.1 GCA_026709745.1 Candidatus Dadabacteria bacterium
GGTTGAAATTGCTTAATCTAAGAATCCCTGGTGCATCCATCCTTGATCCATTAATGCGAATGACAGCACTTAATATGCTGCTGTATATTATGCGTCGTTCCTTTGAAGAAATTGGGGAGGGTTCGGAACCGTGTATGGTTTTAGAGATAGCAGCCCCTCGAAAGACTGCCCTGTTTGAACTGTCAAATGAGAACTACAGTCAAAATCGGACGCTGACACGGCGTGCCTTGCAAGCTAATATTAGTTCAATCAAAAAAACAAATGACTGGTTAACCGCATGCAATGAGAGATCTTCTTCGCAAGCAGTTCTTGAGTTGTTCAAAAAGCGATTTAAGTGGGAACCTAAAAATATCTCTGCTGGCAAAAATCGCACCCCCGACTACATTTTGGGAGAGTTGCTGAAAGCTGCTCAAAAGCGTCACAAGGCCCATGTTGGAAACGTGTTGCCAGATTGGAGTCGTAGAATTGCTTTATCCGGTGCAAGAAGGCGTACGGGGACGTGGTATTCGCCCGATGATGCCCTCCTTAAGGCCTTGGTAATGACAATTGTGGAAGATCGAGAGGAGTACAATCGATTTCTTTCCGAATTGTATGCTCGATACCGTATTGTTGTTGGAGTGGCAGAAGCAGAAAAAGCATTTGGCAGCCTCCCGATGGATGAACGCATCTTGGCAGAGAACGCTACCCGTTTAGAGCAACGTCTGCGTACTTTGGGTTTACTGCATAGGCTATCGGACGATTGTGCCTATGTAGTTAACAGTTTTGGAGGCTCAGAATGACGCGTGGAGAATTAATTGGGCGTGTTGCAGTTATTTACCTGAAAGATCAGCTTAATTCTGAGCCAGAAGGACCTGTCCGTTTTTGTATGGTAGGTTTTGGCAGAATCCTGACCACAGAAGTAGCCAAGGCAGTTATAGCTGATAGTGAATTGTTTTCTCATCTCGATGTACGTATTCACAGAGATTTGAGCGTAGACAGCGAGATTCCACCTGAGATTGTTACTGAGGAAACGGCTGCGCACTGGCGCAATAAGCAGATCACATCGTCAGACAAACGGTGCATACTTTTTGCTATTTCAACCGATGAGCTCCAAAAAGTAGGGGAAAGTATAGGAACTCTCTCAAAGCTTCAAACTGATCATCTGCTTGAGCGTTATGATTACTGGCTTGAAGCGGTACATCTTGGAGGTGATCAACTTCAGGAAAGGGAACGAGAATGCTTAAACGTTTCGCTTGGTGCAGCCAGAAATACTTATGCTATCCAAAACATTGAAATTTTTTCCGATTATGTTCTAAAAGTCACCGAATTTATAACCCAAGGCAAGAGGGTTGAACATGCTCTTGATATGGCACTTCCTGCATTACAGCTTCCCCTCTGGGCTGGGGGCTTTAAGATGTCAGATGATTTCACCAAGCGTTTCAATTATCTACAAAAAAATGTACGACCGATGCTTGCCCTCGAAAACAGCGAAGGAGATTCGATCATAGACCAGTCCCGTTTGAATTTTGATGAACTCAAAAACGAACTTGAACTAGAAGAAATCGAAATTATCGAAGCTTTTCTAAATGCAACAAATTTGTCACTTGGGCAATGGAGGAAAGAGCAAGAGGATCTTGTTAATCTTGACTGGCGGAGAATCCATAGAATTTTTGATGGTCTGGAGAAAACTACTAAACAAACTCTGGGTCAGGAAACAATTGATTTTTTTCAAGATAATTTTCCAGAAGACATTGAAGGAGAGGAACAAGATTTTCTAAGACAATCACTGTCTCCTCCTTCAAAAGATCCAACGGATGAGGCAAAAGAATTTTTTAATACTCATGGGGAGCGTTTATCTAAAGATAAAAAACTTTATTCACGATGGGAACGATACATTTACCGTCCCGAAGAGTACGAAGATTTCATTGAAGCATTGATAGCGACTCTGCAGCGATTACGGAATATTTCCAGTGAGAAGACCGATTCTGTTTCCCTGAAAATATCAATTCTTGGCAATCCTAATAAAAAGTTGTTTTGGGAAGAAAAGAATGGGGCTATAATGCGGTATTTTGCGTTTCAATCTCATGGTTTTGCATCGCTGTTTGAAGAATTTGTGACCTTCGATTTTGGAAAACTTCACGATTACTATCTTCCTGAAGAACCTTATGGAGAGCTTCTTCAGAAAGAGTCTAGGCGTAAGGATGCATGCAGGCTGAGATTTGAAATGATCTTAAGCTATGATGGAACGACGGTGGAAGAAGCAAAGGCCGTGTTTTTTTGGAAAATGAGGCCAGATTCTATTCCAACAGCTCTACCTCTAGATCTGTGGCGGATAGCTAATCAGGCTCAATCCCACGCTCTTCTCTCAACTGCGGATGTCAGTCGCCAAATATCTGGAGCCAAAGGCCAGATTCAAAGAGTGGATCTTAGAGATACGAACACCTTGCATGATGTAGATAGTGGAAATCGAGGAGTTCTAGTCAACCCTAATAGGGGACATATATATCAATTGTTTAAGGATGAGCTAAGGGGTCTTGTCTCTCGTGGCATTGTTACTGGTCCACAGGAGGTAGAAATCCTCAATTCAATGGATAATTTTTTGGAGAGTTATACGAAAGCCATTCGAGATTGGGTGAATGTTGGCGGAAGTGGTATCGCGTCTCATAATTTTCTTGAACAAGCTAACGATTATGAAAAGCTTCTTTCGACACTTCGTGAGAATGCAAACAATGATTTATCTTGCGATTTACTCTGGAAATTGGTTCTGCGCATTGGCATTGCGAATATTGGCGGAGGAGAAGAAACTGCAATAATTACACCTTGGCAGCCACTCAGGATGGCTGAACTTCACGTCAAGTTTCAGCAGGCGGCTGAATTGGTTACAGATGTTTTAAAAAGTGATCTAGAAGATGTTTACAAAGCAGATATTTATTACTCGCAAAGATTGCAAGAGTTTAAATCTGCTTATTATCCAGAGGTTTGTATCTGGGTTGAAGACAATGAATCTAAGCTACTAGTTCTGACAAACAATTTAGGAGGCTATTCGCTTGCCGAGTCACCTAGCCATGAATATTTAGAGGGAAGCGATAAAGTACTAGGAGATGCTGATTCTCATGCTGCGGCACATCGCTTTGCAGAAATAAGCGAGCGATATCTTGCTTTGCTTCCACATGAGAAATCAAATTTTTCTGTAGTGCTTTTCAATGCGGAATCAAAGGCGTTGCCCAAGGCTCTTATCGATGAGCTATCGGAAAAGGTTGAGCAGGAAAGCGATCTTCGATGTGATCTTTTCCTGACGCATAAAGACCAAGGTCGCCTTCGTCAAATTTATGAACA
>JAPOSJ010000227.1 GCA_026709745.1 Candidatus Dadabacteria bacterium
GTCTGATAGTCCAAGTCTTTGCGGTCTACTACGAACAGCACTTTGTCTACATACGGCAACTTGCTCGCAAGTTGTGCTGTTTTGAAACTTGTGAGCGTCTTACCCGAGCCGGTAGTATGCCAGATGTATCCTCCAGCCTCGAGGGTTCCGAGTTTCTTGTAATTTGTACTCACCTCAACACGGTTCAGTGTCCTCTCAGTTGCAACAATCTGATACGGGCGCATCACGAGAAGCTGGCGGTCGGTTGTGAACACGCAATAACGGGTCAGAATGTTCAAGAGTGCGTGCTTGGCAAAAAACGTCTTCGAAAAATTCATTAAATCAGCAATTGGCTTGTTAGTTGCATCCGCCCACCAGCTCGTAAATTCAAAGCTGTTACTTGAACGCTTACCCCGCTTAACGGCTTTCTCTTTAGATTCTTTTATGTGCTGAGAGCGTGTCGTATTGCTGTAATACTTGGTATGCGTGCCGTTTGAAATAACAAAGAGCTGAACGTATTCATAGAGTTCCGAATCTGCCCAGAAACTCTCGCGCTGATAGCGGTTGATCTGATTGAACGCTTCTTTAATGGCTACGCCACGGCGCTTGAGTTCAATGTGCACCAAAGGCAAGCCGTTCACCAGAACTGTTACGTCATAGCGATTTACGCGTTGGCCCTTTTCGGTTGAGTACTGGTTTATGACTTGCAGCGTATTATCGTGGATGTTGTCCTTGCGGAGAAGGTAAATATTCTTTACCGAGCCATCATCGCGAGTGAGGTTCTTGATGTAGTCTTCCTGAACCGTCGCAGTTTTTTCTTCAATGCTCTGGTTAGGTTTTGCTAACTCGCCTTCAAAAAATCGTTTCCATTCGCTGTCGCTGAAATTGTAGTCATTGAGTTTTTCAAGCTGTGTGCGCAAGTTTGCGATCAGGGCAGTTTGGTTTTTGATCGGCAGATATTCATACGCCTGGGATTCAAGCTGTTCAATAAATGCGTTTTCAAGCTCCGCTTCGCTTTGATACCGCTCGGCACACCTTTTCTCCGGCGAGTACTCCGCTACGACTGTACTCTGCGGATTCTCTACCACCAGATTATATTTATTGTTAACTGACATATTCACTGAATGTTAGAAGCTTGGTGCGATAGTATTCATACTGCTTTCTTCGTGCGGCAAGTTCAGCAGGCAAACCGATGGAAATATCGTCTACAAGTGCTTCAAATTTATCAAGAATGGAAACAATGCATCTCTGCTCGGCAATGGGTGGGATAGGGATTTTAAACTTTTTGAACTTTTTCATATCTACAGAAGCAAAGCTTGCAGCATTGGTATTGTTTCTGCACCACTCACCCAGAACATATCCATAGTAGAACATGAATTTCATATCAATCTCTACAGAACGGTTTACTTTTTTAGTTAAAAAGGTGAACCGCTGATTCGCAAGCGAATCAACAGTTATCAAGGCATGTTCGCCAATAGTTGCTGTTGTTGCAATAATGATTGAATTTGCAGGAAATAGGTAATCATTCTTAACTGCCTGTGGGGTAACATGTTGAATGGAATCGTCGAGAATCCGACCATTTTTGCGTATATCATCCATTCGAAACCAAGGAATTGTCCCCTTAGTCCAGTAATCCGCATTTTTCTTTGATGGAGTGTAACCATTCTTAATGTCAAATATCTCCTGAAGTTCCTTTCTCTCCACCCCCCCCCATTTTTGTCATTAAATGTCAGGAGCGCAGAGCGATAATACTCATACTGCTTCTTTCTTGCTTCTAGCTCTGCTTCTAGCTCTGCTTCTAGCTCGGTAAAGGTATCAAGGATTTTTACGATCTCTTCCTGGATTACAAGTGGTGGGGTGGGGATTTTTATAGCTTTCACTTCATTTGCTCTTGTTGAGGTAAAGGTAGAACCCGAAGACTTTTCG
Source organism: Candidatus Dadabacteria bacterium (assembly GCA_026709745.1). Taxonomy (GTDB): domain Bacteria; phylum Desulfobacterota_D; class UBA1144; order Nemesobacterales; family Nemesobacteraceae; genus Nemesobacter. The sequence goes on from JAPOSJ010000227.1 coordinate 1,906, forward strand.
GCAAGATATTGTCCAAGTATCTGCATCATATAAAAAAGATACTTGCTGATTACAAGTTCAGTTGTCTGAATTGCGCACAGACCACGTCCGATACAAATTTTTCTGTTAGTATAATTTATCGTGCCCACAGGTGCCCTAACACTCATCAGTACACTATATGCTTCAGCAATTTTTGTAGGTTTTGATGTATATTGCCCTGAATTTGCAATAATCTCCCTTGAGAAATTAGCTTTGCCTTGGTGGAACTCTATACCATTTTCATCTGTATTTACGGATTTCCCATCGGGTGATTGACCCATTACAATCGTAAAATAAGCAGTATCCCCCAGTTCCTTAAATTCCACACCATTTGGAGATAGTTCGGCGATCAGCTTATCAACTTTACTCATTGCTTGATCAACTCTGTTCCTTCTATATCTTCGACAATAGCATCAATCGCCTCGCGTAACTCTTGCTGCCTTACAACGATCTTTGCAATTTCCTTGTTGAGTTCTGTGATGTCTATCACTTCACGAGTGTCTCTGCCTTCAACATAGCCTGATACAGCAATATTGTAGTCATTCTCAGAGATGACCTTGTTGTCAACTACAGTGGCAAAATATTCAACATCTTCGCGATTAGTAAATGCATTGAGTATCTTAGCGCGGTTTGCTTCACTTAATTTATTCTTGTTGCCACTGCGAACAAACTCAGCAGATGCGTCAATGAAAAACGTTTTGTTGTCCCTTTTGCTCTTTTTGAGCACGATGACGCACGTAGCAATGGAAGTCCCGAAAAAGAGGTCGGGCGGAAGCTGGATAACCGCGTCAATGTAGTTGTTCTCTACCAGATACTTGCGTATCTTCTGCTCCGCTCCACCACGGTAGAGTACACCCGGGAACTCAACAATAGCCGCAGTGCCGCTCGTGGAAAGCCACGAAAGCATGTGCATTGTGAAGGCAAGATCTGCTCTGCTCTTTGGAGCAAGCACTCCGGCCGGAGAAAAGCGAGGGTCATTGATAAGGATCGGATTGGCATCACCCCCCCCCATTTTATTGAATACGGAGGATTGGAAACGATCGCGTCAAATGGTTCATCGTCCCAATGTTTCGGGTCAGTGAGAGTGTCCCCATGTTCTATATCAAACTTCTCGTAATTTATATCGTGTAAAAACATATTGATACGGCAGAGGTTATAGGTGGTGAGGTTTATTTCCTGACCAAAAAAACCTCGACGAACGTTATCTTTGCCAAGAACTTTTGCAAATTTAAGCAGTAGTGAACCGGAACCGCAAGCTGGGTCGTAGACTTTGTTCACCTCTTTTTTGCCGACTGTAGCAATTTCGGCAAGCAACTCGCTGACTTCCTGAGGAGTGAAGAATTCACCACCGGATTTTCCAGCGTTTGAGGCATACATGGTCATCAGAAACTCGTAAGCATCTCCAAAAGCGTCAATGGAGTTGTCGGCATAATCGCCGAAACGAAGCCCACCGATAGCTTCAAGAAGTCTGGTGAGTTTCTGATTCCTATTTTCTACTGTATTACCGAGCTTGGCAGAGTTTACATCAATATCGTCGAACAACCCCTTTAGGTCATCTTCACTCTCAGTGCCTCTGGCTGAGTTTTCAATGTTGCTGAAGACAGTCGCGAGCGTTTCGTTCAAGTCTGAGTCGTGGCGAGCATTTTTTGCCACATTCAGAAACAACTCACTGGGAAGTATATAAAACCCTTTTTCTTTTACGGTGACATCCCGACCGAACTCAGCCTTTTGATCTGAAAGCATTGCATAATCAAAATCTTTAATTCCAGTGCGTCGCTCTTCCTCATTAATGTAGTTTGTGAGATTTTCGCTGATGAACCGATAGAAAAGCATTCCTAACACGTATTGCTTAAAGTCCCAACCATCAACACTGCCACGCAAATCATTGGCAATTTTCCAGATCGTGCGATGCAATTCTGCACGTTCCTGTTCCCTGCTTACTTTTCCATTTGACATTTTTGCCATAATTATTGGTAACCTGCAGTTGCTTCGTTCAAAACACTTTTGGCGGAGGGCAATCTACCATAGATATAGTTCTTAAACCTTCACTACCTTTCAATAATTAATATAACTTCCTTATTTTACTTATAATTTAACGAAATGTTAAACTTTAGGACTTGATATTTTGTTCCCACAAATGCTTCCACAGGCCTTCCACAACATTGTATTCTCGTAATACTCCCCATCAGGATTTGTTATATAAACATTTCTGCTTAATTTTCTTTGGTTTGTCTTTGGCAAACATAGCGTCTGCTAACTATTCTAGAGTGGAGGGTATAGGGGAGATGATTTTATGTTTTCTGCCCATTAGTGCTTGGATTTAGAATTTTTTCTTACTACTTTTCTTGCGTGCTTTTTTCGCTTTTAATTTTGCATTTTCCCTTTCTATCTCTTCTACAAAATCAATGTTATGAGATGATGGAATCTGAAAAGTCATCCATGTATTCCCTTTCTTATGGGTAATGGCAAAATCACCTTGATTGATTATATCCATACCGATTAGGATATCTGTATCAAGCAGCTTTGCATCTATAACACGAACCCCTTGGAAAACAACCTTGTTAGGCAGGTAAATGTTTACAAGATACACGCCTGCCTTGCGAGACCCGTTGGCCGTATTGTTTGTTACTCTATCTATTTCAGGGAGATTAAGTGATTCAAGAACATTTTGTGAAATGCAACTACAAGATGCCCCTGTATCCCATATGGCTTTAAACTGAACGACATCTGGGTGAGGTTTTGTAGTTTTCAGATCACATGGTTCCGATATCCCCACTTCATTGTCAAGAACATTAACTCTTTTATTAAACTTAGTCGTAAATGCGAAACGAGGAATAGGCATAATTAACTAGCAACCCTAGAGTGAAATGTAGGGGTTTCTTCTTCTTCAGGTCTAAGACATTGCCGAATAAGAAATGATCCTGACGGGTATTTATTCTTGGCGGATGTATATGCTTCTAATTCGTTTTTGTAGAATCCACATACTTTATTTTCATAAATAATTACAAATTCCCCGTGATGTTTCTTAACAAAGTCTTCTCGGTTCTTGTTAAAGAATTTGATAGGTTTATCTAAAGACATGTGGTCCTCCTATGATTACATATCTCGCACTGTCTATTTTAATTAGATTGCAGGAAAAGTATAAATTCAACTTCGGATTAATTGTTTATATCTGAGGTTTTCCCCTTCCAACCTAGCAGCAGTAACTCTAATCTGATCTATCGTGTCAAGCGGTCGCATTATTGTGTCTTCTCGATATTCATCAATAGTATTTTTGCAAGTGATTCTTACTCATTTTGTGGTAAACCCCAGTGTGTCCATGCTTTAAGCTAGACCAAAATGACTCCAAGCTGTTAACACTCGCTTGCCCCCTTATTATACTCCCCTTTGCTCTTAGCATAGCAGATAAATCCATATTATTTACAAAGAACCTTGCATCTTAGCTAATTGTTCATGTACTCCTCTTTTTTGTATGTAAAGTGCGATATTTTACTCTTCCCTCTAAAAAAAGGTTTATTTTAAAGGGAGTTACAAAAAATGAGTGCGGAGGGCGAGGGATTCGAACCCCCAAGTCCTTTCGGACGCCGGTTTTCAAGACCGGTGCAATAGCCGTTCTGCCAGCCCTCCGGAAAAAATTAGATTGTAAAAGTAAACCAGAGGTACTTCACTTGCCTTTCACCGTAACCATTATTTTCTCCGAAAGCACCGGAGGTTTATGAGGTATGTGCAGATAATTGCCCAGCAGCAGCTGTAGTGTATGCTTCCCTGGAGGAAGGGTTATCTCCGTTTCCGTCTGTCCACCTCCGAAGTGTCTTACGTTCTCGCTGAAAGTAAGAGGCTTCTCCATGTCTGGAAGGGTATCAAGATCGATTAACAGATGATGATGTCCGGTATTTGGGAGCTTGACTCCGGCCGGAGCAATCCCCATATTCACAAGCCCAAATCTCACGATAAAGGTCTTATCGACAACCTGCCCATCTGTCGGGGAAATAATATACGCCTTGGCGTCTGGAGGAGATTCTGAAAAATGCTCTTCCGCCGCAGCCGCACTCCACGACATAGCCACGGTTATAAAAATCAGCAGAAATGTCTTGTTCATTGTTGTCATTCTGCAAACCTTAATCATGAAAGCATATATTTAAGCTACATGTTTTTTTAAAATTCGTCACTTCACTCAAGTTTCCTGAAAGTTTCATATCGTTTTGACAGGGTGATTCCGTTCCATAGAAAAATCAGAAGTTAGATTAGTGCAAGAGCGAAGAAAGAGAAATAAGAATGATTGTGAAACAGGAAAAACCTCTTAAATATAGAATCAGCGTACGTTCTAGAATTCGGCGTCTTTGAATTGTCTAGTAATCCATGTTATTTTAGAGTGGCAGAGTAAAAGTATAAGCACCTAACAATTTTTTCTCTCTTTTGCCAGAATATATACTACAAAAGTAGAGAAAAAAAGGGGGGCAGGCTGTGAGTAAATCCAATAGTTTAAACGGAAGTTCTTCATCCGGTATTCGCTATGGTCCCGAAATGAGAATCCTCATCGTGGGCGGAGGGATTGCCGGACTTACACTTTGTGCTCTGCTTGAACAGAGGGGTTTTTCTCCAACTGTTGTAGAAAGGGCACATAAATACGGAAATGTCGGGTATGTGATAGTGCTCTGGCCCTCGGGAAGTAAAATACTAAAAGGTATCGGTCTCTATGAAGATCTTAAAAAGGTAGGATGTGATTTCGGCGATTACAAAATCTGTGATTACAAGGGCAATTCCATTCATACATACACGATTGACCCAGTGGTGGAAAAATACGGACCCGTAATAAGTGTTTATAGACCTGACCTTATGAACGTATTGTCTAAAGGTGTAAGAAAAGACTCGGTCAGAATGAACACTGCCCTTAAGTCTCTGGAAGAGACAGACGATGATATCACGGCATATTTCAGCGACGGAACCTCGGGAACGTACGATTTGGTGGTCGGTTGTGACGGAATATATTCCAAAACCCGTAGCGAAGCCTTGGGAAAGGCAGAGATAAGTTATAGCGGCATGGCCGGGTATGCCTTCTGGTCCTCCCCGGAATTCTCCGAGATTAACGGGATCACAGAATACTGGGGGACGGGAAAGTTCGTTAAAATATGGCCGACGCATAATCGTCTTGCCGTTTTCGTAAGCGTACGGACAAAACCCGATATTTCCAATACACCTGAAGAAAAAATAAAAAATATACAAGAGTATCTTTCCGATTTTGGAGGCGTTGTACCAGATATAATACGTAATCTGGATGATCCCTACGGTATCTACTACACTGAATACAACGACCTCAAGATAAGTCGCTGGTCAAGTGGAAGAGTAGTGCTTGTAGGAGATTCAGCCCACGCCATACTTCCCAACGCTGGTGGCGGAACCTCTATGGCTATGGAATCGGCTTCTGTCTTGACCGAAGAACTTTGCAGAACCGACTCTAAGTATTTCCCTCAGGCCATCAGGCAATATGAAGCCAGAAGAAAAAGAAGAGTGGACAAGGTTTTGAACCATTCGAGATTCATCGGGAAATTCTTTTTGACAGACAGCGGGCCTCTTTCTCTTACACGGAATTATATTATGAAGATTTACTCAAGCAGACAGATCTTCAGATACTGGGATGGAATTCTGAGTGACGCCCTGTGATAAACTCAGCTCGCTGTTAGAACTTTAATTCCAGAGGTCAATTACTACTCTGCCAACCTGACCGCCTTTTAATATAACGTCTATTTCAGGGTCAAGGTCTTCAAGGGAGACAGTCCTGCAGCTCCGATCAAAGATATCAAGCTTCCAATCACAGGACATTTTTTCCCATAGGAGCCGTCTTCGCTTCATGGGGCAACTTGCCGAGTCTATACCTACAAGCGTAACCCCCCTTAATATAAATGGATAGACATTTATGTTGAGTTCATGAGATGCTACATTCCCACACGTAGTCACAATACCTCTTTGTCTTGTGGACTTAATAGCGGTAGCAAGCATCTCTCCACCCACAGTATCAACAACCCCCGCCCACTTTCCCTTAAGAAGCAGCTTGCCTGACGAGTCTGTTAAATCTTCCCTGTCGATGACCTCCTCAGCCCCCAAGTGCGCCAAGAACCTCCCTTGGGTAGTTTTTCCCGTTGCGGCCGTCACACGGTATCCGGCTTTTGCCAGAACTGCTACTGCCATGCTACCTACCCCTCCCGTTGCTCCCGTTACGAGGATTTCTCCGTCTTCAGGACTTATTCCCCCCTCCACTATTCTTAACACGGACTGAGCCGCCGTAAAACCTGCGGTTCCGTACATCATCGACTCCTTGAGATCAAGTCCCGAAGGCAGGTTAACCACCCAGTCACCCGGAACCCTGATGTACTGCCCGAATCCACCAGAAGTATCCATTCCAAGGTCATATCCATGCACTATAACCTCATCTCCGGGTTTAAACTCCGCACTTTCTGAATGTTCGACTACACCGGCCGCATCAACACCCGGGGTATGCGGGTAATTTCTTGTAACACCTCTGTTTCCTATTGCCGAAAGCGCATCCTTGTAATTCAGAGATGAGTACTTCACCTTTAAGAGCACCTCACCTTCGGGGAGACTTTCAAGTTCTCTGGTTATAATTTTCCTGATGAATTTTCCATCTTCATTTCTGCTTACAACCATTGCCTTAAAGCTCTCAGAATTCATTAAAACCTCCTTCAGTTACGCTTTTCATGTTCGCAGAAATCCTCAAGTGCAAGCAAAAGAGCCTGCGTTCCAAGTCTTCCATGCCCTAAGGCTCTCGCCCTTTCATAAAGCGATTTAACAAGCGTAAGACCGGGGAGATCAATTCCCATCCTCTTCGATTCGTCAAGGGCAATCTCCATATCCTTTATGAAATGCTCTACAAAAAAACCCGGGGAGTAATCTCCATCCATGATTTTCGGACCCAGATTTTTAAGAAGCCAGCTTGATGCCGCACCGCTTCCTACCGAACGAAGCATAGTATGAGGGTCAAGTCCCGCTCTGTTGCAATATATCAAGTTCTCACAGATCCCTATCATTAATCCAGCTACCGTAATCTGATTACACATCTTTGCATGCTGCCCACAGCCCGCTTTGCCCTGATACACTATATTATTTCCAAAAAGCCCCAGAAGTGGTTTTACCAGATCAAAAACTTCCTCATCCCCTCCGACCATTATCGAAAGCTCCCCCTTCACCGCACCCACATCCCCACCAGAGACCGGAGCGTCAAGAGCCGCACAACTAAAACCAAGAGCTTTTTCGTATATCTCCCTTGCAAGAGATGGCTTGGTCGTAGTCATATCAACGAAGACACTGTTGGCAGAAGGTGCGACCAAAAGACCCTTACGGCCGAAATAAATCTCTCTTAAGTCATCGGGATAACCTACAATGGTAAAGACAATTCTGGCTTGTCGAGCAACTTCGTCTGGAGAATCGCACCACATTGCCCCTTCCCTTAAAAGACCCTCTGCCTTTTCCTTGGTTCTGTTGAAAATAAAAAGGTGGTATCCCGCGAGGATAAGATGTCTGCACATGGGCTCTCCCATAATCCCAGTTCCTATCCATCCTATTGAACTCTGTTCGGAACTCAGTTCACTCATTTGAGCTGAAAATTATTGCGACGCTGTTCACTGCTGCTTAAGCATGGGAAGGTATTTTCCCCCGAGAAGTATACGACCATCGTTTGAACCGGCAATAAGTCTTTGCACAAGATATTCTCTATCAGGCCCCAGAACATTGACCCCGTGGTCCGACTCGACAAGACAGAGAAGCTTTATATCACTGCCATTTTTAGTTGCGGTTTCATAAACCGCTGAATAGTTAAGAAGAGCAGCTTCCACAGTGCCGCAGGGAAGAGAGGGATTGAGGGCTCCTGCATGGTGTTCGCTAGCATGAAACCAGCACGGATCAGGATAGCCGTGAAAATGAAGAATACACATCTCTTTCTCAATCATGTAAGGAGCGTAAAGAGCGGTAGAGAGTGCCTGAGAAAGTATTACGTAAGTATCAAAAGATGGTCTTATGTCTTTTCTTACAAGGTCAACCCCCTTTGGTATCTGAAGATAAAGCTTTCCATTTATAAGGCCAATTCTGACTATGTCCGAATCGGGATTCAGATTTGTTTTATCACATCCAGACCTTGAAGTGACAATCCATATGTCTGGAACCTGCTGGTAAAGAGTCCTCTCAGCAAGAAGGGTCTTTACGTACCATCTGCCGCTTGGAGCCGCTCTAACCTCATCCGGGCTGTAATCCGGAATCTCCTGTAGTGAATTCCACATGTTCTCGTCGATATACTTGTCTCCGCAGTATGCCGGAGGTTCTGCAAGCGCTATAAAACCGTAGGAAACTCCGGTTCTTCCATCAAGTATCTTGCTGGCAACATCCCTGTGGGACAGGCGCTTTATGGCATCTATGAACTTTGAACCCGAGGGGAAAAGATCTGTACTTTTAAGCTCGGAGCCCAAGGAAGAAAGTCTCTTAGCATACTCATACTCCTGCGGAACATATTCACTTACCTCAAAACGTGTCAGAACAGGCGGCTTTATTGGGGCGTATATCTTCGGAATAAACGAATAGAGCACAAAGTCATCCAGCTGCTGATGCGTGTATATGGAGTCAGATAGGTTCATGTTTATTATCGCAAAATTACTTCGTGAAACCCCAATCACGATCTCAGACATATTAGCTATCAGATTCTTCAGGCCTATGGAGATTTTTTGTTTATAGGTCGTATTTTCATCCTCAAACTCCGGATCAAGGGGCATTATCGTGATGACCTGGGTGTTGTAAGGGTCCTGAAGACAGCCCACGGTGAAGTCGTCCGCCCAACCGCTTATCTTGAGTATGCTACGCACTGAAAGGCCGTCGTTTCTGACAACCCTGTATATGTTCTCCGCTATTTTACTCAGAAACCACTTAATCGGAGTAAGATTCTTCTTAACATCTATTACGGCATTTACCTTTCTCCTGACATTTCTGAGTCCCATCAGTCTGGAGAATATTCCGTAAGATTTATCCGCGGTCGTTGCGTCTTCCCATGAAATCACTTTGACCCCGTTCTGCAGAAGCGAGTTCCTGAGCCTCTCCCGGTATGCGATTATCTCGGTGTTGGAATACTTTCTTGGAAGCGGCTTGAAAGTTACCGTAACACGCTCTGACATTTCGGTTGGATTTTTAGGATTGATCAGGTTTTTTATCTTGGGCATTCCGGCAAGTGCCGTTATGGTATGAAGACCCAGATCCGCAATTTCCTTATTATCACTCATAAAAAAACAACCTCGCACAGTACATATCAGACATATAAAGGGGCAAGAAAATTAAAGAGCAGAAAAAATCCCAATTAGACCAAAATTATGGAGAGTCTAACGGCTGGAACGGATTTTTTCAATCTCACGAAGCATTTCCTCGCGAACAATTCCTTTAAGCTTCTCACCGCCTTGCTTGCCACTCGGAAAGCTTGAGGTGTCTATGGAGGGAAGGACGCTGACAATAACATCCCTGTTGATGTTAAGTTCATAGCAACCCTTTTTTCTTACATCCTTGCTTCCCCATATAACCACTGGCACAACCGGCACTTTTGAAAGAGACGCCATAAGAAAGCCTCCTTGCTTAAAGGGTAGAAGTTCCCCGTCGTCACTTCTTGTACCTTCGGGTGCAATAATCACCGAAGGTCCCTTCCTCATTTTCCTTACGATTTCCCGGACCCTTTTCATATCCTCCATTGAACCGTCTCTCGCCACGAAATATTGTCCGCTAAGTACACACACCCATCCTATAAAAGGAATTGAAGCAATTTCATTTTTCATGACAGCTCTCCACTCAAAGGGCAGCAGGGCGGAGAAAATGGGTATGTCAAGGGAGCTTTGGTGATTTAACATCACTATGCAGGGGGCATCTGGGAAGTTTTCAGATCCCTTTACGTCAAGACGCACTCCACAAGCCCAAAGAACCGCTTTCCCCCAAGGCCGTACACAGTACCTCATAAGATGCCTGACGACAAAAAGGGATATCAAAACCCCCACAGAACCCCAGAATGCCGTAACTAGCAAGGAAAGGATTATAGCCATTACGCTTCTGATTCTGTTCATCAAAATTATCCTTACACCGAAAAAACAACTTCCAAAAACTTCCTGACTATGAGGGAACTATGATATTTACCGCCTGCTCCCCGATCTGAATATTGTGCTTTCCAGAGTGAAGAAGGAATGTTTCTCCATCCATATGAGCCGGAAGATCTGTAAAGGTCTCAAACCCAAGCTGTTTTGCCCTTACGATTCTTACCCCCAGAAGTCCTTCGTGGCGTCCGTCAAGCACTTTCTGTATCTTAAGCAACCTTCCGAGCGGGTTCATGTCACTTATTATATGAATATCAAGATGCCCGTCGAATATATCGGCCCGTGGAGCCAAGTTGAATTTACCACCCTGAAAAGGACCGTTCGAAGCTCCGAAAAGAAGTAACTTACCTATCGGCACTGAAACCTCCCCATCTATTTCGGAGAGAAACCCCCGGAAGCGGAACGCCTCGATTACCGCCCCCGCAATATAACCGAAAGAACCAAGACACCTGAGTCCCATTTTCCCAAAATCGCGGGCCACCGCTCCATCCATCCCAACGCCGAAACCGTTTATAAAGCATTTCTCATCAACAAAAGCCACGTCAGCCTTCTTTGTGCGACCGGAAAAAATATTGTCTACCGCGGCCGCGGGATCAAGCGGGATGCCAGCAGCCTTAGAGAAATCGTTTCCGCTTCCACACGGAACAATTCCGAAAACGACCTCTGTACCATGAATCGAACTTACGATCTGACTCGCCGTTCCGTCTCCACCGAGAGAAATCATGTGGGTAAATCCCTCACCAATCCCCTGAGCAGAAATTTCCGCCGCATGGCCGGGAAACCGGGTAAACCTAACCTCATGTATAATATTCCTCGCTTCAAAAGCTCGGCGTACCCGCTCAAGCGTTGATTCAAGAGTCTTTGCGCCCGCCCTGGGATTCGCTATCACTAAATAGTTCATATAATCTCTTTTGCGCCCCCGGTGCTGGAACTGCGGAACATATGATACCTATAACTTGATTAATAATCATTTCTCTGGTATTAAACTCTGCTTTGCAGAAGGAATCTCGGAGGAAACTTTATGACAGAAGAAGTCGCTGCTAGCGAAAAACTCAGTATGAAAAGCCTGCTTGAAGCAGGAGTACATTTCGGACACCAGAAAAGCCACTGGAATCCAAAAATGAAATCCTTTATCTTCGGAGCAAGAAACGGCATTCACATAATTGATCTTCAGCAAACCGTCACGCTTTTCAGCAGAGCATACAATTACGTGAGAAATACTGTAGCGGACGGGGGAACGGTTCTGTTTGTGGGAACAAAGAAACAGGCGCGGGGAATAATAGAGGAGGAGGCGCTTCGGTGCAATATGCCCTACGTAAACATGCGCTGGCTGGGTGGAACCCTCACTAATTTCAGCACGATCCGCTCGAGGGTTGACTATCTTCTGGAACTGAAAAAACTTGAGGAAGAAGGACAGATGAAACTGCTTCCTAAAAAAGAAGCAAAAAATCTCAGGCGGGAAATAACGAAGCTTGAGGGACTTCTGGGCGGAATAGTAAATATGAAGAAAGTTCCCGACGCTATTTTCGTTGTAGACACCAAAAAAGAGCACATAGCCATAAAAGAAGCGAGAAATCTTTTGATACCTGTGATAGCTATTGTGGATACGAACTGTGACCCTGCAAACGCAGACTACCCGATTCCGAGCAATGACGACGCAATAAGAGCAATAAAGCTTTTCACTTCAAAAGTAGCGGATGCATGTATAGAAGGAACCTATATATATCAGGAAAGACTGGTGAGCGGAGAAGTTGAGCATAAAGCGGAAGATCACCTTGATGGCGTAGTGGTAGAGAGGAAGGTATTTGTTTTCAAAGAAACTGAATCTGAGAACACAGAGAATAATTTCGTTTCAGTAGCAATATCGGAATCCTCGGAGAATGAAAACGCCCAGATGCAGAAGGAAATATCAGAAAACACAAAACACAAGAAAGAGGATTAGAAATGGGTGAAATCAAAGCAACTATGGTAAAGGAGCTCAGAGAACAAACAGGTGCTCCTTTTATTGACTGCAAGAACGCACTTGTGGAAACCGACGGAGATTTCGAAAAAGCCTCTGAGGTGCTGAGAATAAAAGGCGTTGCCAAGGCTTCTAAAAAAACTGCCAGAAAAACCGATCAGGGAGCCATATCCTCATACGTTCATGCAGGCGGCAAAATCGGCGTAATGCTAGAAGTTAACTGCGAGACGGATTTCGTTGCAAGGAATGAAGAGTTTCAGAGTCTGTGCAGGGAAGTTGCGATGCAGATAGCGGCAAACAACCCGGTCTATGTAAGAAAGGAAGAAGTTCCTGAAGAAGAAATTGAAAATGAAAAGAGAATCCTTAAAGCGGAAGCCATGGAATCGGGGAAACCGGAAAACATAGCTGAAAAAATGGTCGCTGGAAGAATAAATAAATTCTTTGAGGAAATATGCCTTCTTGAGCAACCTTACATAAGAGATCCAAAGATGAGAATCTCTGACCTAGTAAATGCATTGATAGCAAAGATCGGTGAAAACATAGTCGTAAAAAGGTTCGTAAGGTATCAGCTAGGCGAATGAGAAAACCGGACGATGGGATCCTCTGAAAAAGCCGTCCCGAAATACAAAAGAGTCCTGCTGAAACTCAGCGGAGAAGCTCTTCAGGGTCAAAGTCAGTTCGGTATCAGTTCAGAAGTAATTGAGTACGTTTCAGAAGAAATAAAAAACATCCATTCTCTCGGAGTGGAAACTGCCATAGTAATAGGCGGAGGAAACATATTCAGGGGAGTTTCCGATTCCTCAAAGAATATGGACCGTTCCACCGCTGACTACATGGGAATGCTGGCAACAGTCATAAATGCTCTTGCCCTGCAGGATTCTCTTGAGAAAAAAGGACTCTCAACGCGGGTACAGACCGCGCTTGAAATAAAACAGGTTGCTGAACCGTTTATCAAGAGAAAGGCCATACGTCATCTTGAAAAGGGCAGAATAGTCATATTCGCCTCAGGAACGGGCAATCCCTTTTTCACAACCGACACGGCCGCGACATTGAGAGCTCTTCAGATGGGAGCGGATATAATAATTAAAGCAACCAAAGTCGATGGCATTTATGACAAGGATCCCGTTGAGAATAAAGATGCTTCCAAATTTGACGAACTCACTTACATGGAAATACTCAAGAAAGGGCTTAAAGTAATGGACGCGACTTCAATTTCACTGTGCATGGAAGGAAATATTCCCATAGTCGTGTTTGACCTCTTTGAAAAAGGCACTATAGAAAAAGTTATAACAGGAGAGAAGGTAGGTACTATTGTAAGGAGCGGTACTGAGCAATGAGTGAAGAGCTATCTGTTGAGGAACTTTGTATTGATGCCGAAGACAGGATGAACAAGACTGTGAACGTTCTCGAGCAGGAACTCTCCAAGATAAGGACCGGCAGAGCGTCTGCAGCCCTTGTCGATACGATGAGAGTTTCCTACTTTGGCACCCAGACGCCGATTAACCAACTTGCGAATGTGTCTGTGCCCGACAGTTCGACGATACTCATACAGGCTTGGGACCCAAGCGCAACAGAAGGGATCCAGAAAGCAATTGTACAGTCTGAACTTGGCATAATGCCTTCAGTTGAAGGAACCGTGATCAGGCTGGTTATACCTCCCCTGACAGAGCAGAGAAGAAAAGAACTTGTAAGACACGCGGGTAAAATCGCCGAAGAATACAAGGTATCTATAAGGCAGATAAGAAAAGAGGCGAACAACCTCATAAAGAAGGCCGGAAAGGCAGAGAATCTTCCTGAAGATGAAACGAAGAAAGCTCTCTCTGAAATACAGCAGCTGACAGACGAGGGTATAAACAGATTAACCACCCTGTTCGAGAAAAAAGAGAAAGAAATACTGGAAATCTGAGAACCGTGTGTGTTACCTGCCTATAACACTGATCCCGTCCATGTAGGGAACAAGCACCTCGGGAACTTCCACTGTCCCTTGTTCAGTCTGAAAATTCTCAAGAATCGCCAAGACAGCCCTGCCCACAGCCACTCCAGAACCATTGAGCGTGTGAAGATATGCAGGTTTGGACCCCTTTGATTCTCTGTATCTTATATTGGCTCGCCTTGCCTGGAATGCTTCAAAATTACTGCAGGATGATATCTCCCTGTACCTGCATTCGCTCGGCACCCAGACTTCAAGATCATAAGTCTTGGCGGAGGAGAATCCCATGTCTCCAGTGCAGAGAACAACAACCCTGTAGGGAATGCACAGAAGTTCGAGAATTCTCGCAGCATCGGCAGTCAGCATCTCAAGCTCATTGTACGAATTTTCCGGGTTGGCAAAGCGTACAAGCTCAACCTTATTAAACTGATGCTGCCTTATTATTCCGTGTACATCCTTTCCGTAGGACCCAGCCTCTTTTCTGAAGCATGGGGTATATGCGACGTACTTAATCGGGAGCATTTCAGCGGAAATTATCTCGTCGCGATGAATATTGGTAACGGGAACTTCGGCAGTAGGAACCATGTAATAATCCGTATCGCTCAGTTTGAAAAGGTCTTCCTCGAACTTGGGAAGATTCCCGGTTCCAGTAAGACTCTCCTTGTTAGCTACGAAGGGAGTGAGAACCTCTGTGTACCCATGCTCCCTGGTATGAACATCCAGCATGAAATTTATAAGAGCTCTCTCAAGACGCGCTCCTGCATTTTTGTATAGCGCAAACCGTGCTCCCGCAATCTTAGTGGCCCTAGGAAGATCCAGTATGTCAAGCCCGGCTCCCAGCGACACATGATCCTTTATCTCGAAGCCAAACTCTCTTGGTTCTCCCCACTTTCTTATCTCAACGTTTGCGGTCTCGTCAGGGCCCTCCGGAACCGAGGAATTGGGCATGTTTGGGACGTTTAGGAGAAATTCTCTGAGAAGCGCATCCACCTCCGCTTTGGTCTCGTTAAGATTCTTTATCTCATCGGATAGATCTCTTAGCTCCGGTAGAAGCTTTGAAAGCTCTTCCTGGTCTCCAGACCTCTTTAGCATTCCTACCCTTCTTGAACCTTCGTTTCTTCGATGTTCAAGAGTCTCGACTTTTTTTATCACCTCTTTTCTCCGGGAATTCAGTACCGTAAACTCCGAGAGATCAGTTTCAAAACCGCGGGCGGAAAGCTTTTTCCCCACAAAATCAATATTCTGCTCAATTAACTTGGTGTCCAGCATTTAAAATGGGCACTCCTCAAGAACCTGAAAAAGCAAAAGTCAAGTTTCTAAATGTACACTCACATCCGATATTTTCAAACAGACCGAGTTGCGCTTGCTAAACTAAGCAACAGGTTTTGCACAAAAAACTCTTTTCGGGTTTAATAACACAATCTACCAAACTCAAATGAATATCTTGAAGGAAGCAGGAAATGAAGATACTGAATAATGGAATAGAGATAACTTACTTGGGGCATTCAACTTTTGCCGTAAAATCGCCTGGGAGCAAAACGGTTATGATTGACCCGTGGATTGAAGGAAATCCGTCGTGTCCGGAACATCTCCGCGAAGTTGAGCATGTAGATATTATAGCAGTCACACACGGACACTTTGACCATACAAGCGATGTGATTCCTCTCTGCAACAAATACAGTCCCAAAGTGGTAGCAAACTGGGAAATATGCGACTGGCTGGGTTCAAAAGGGGTTAAAAACTGCATGCCGTGCAATAAGGGAGGTAATGTAGTCATAGATGGAATAAGGTTCACGATGACTCACGCCCAGCATAGCAGCAGCATGAAGGAGGAAGACGGAACGGTTGTCTACGGAGGAGAAACAGGAGGCTACATCATAAAATTTGAAAATAATTACACGATATATCATGCCGGAGATACCAATATTTTCGGTGACATGAAACTGATATCGGAAATATACAAACCCCAACTGGCAATGCTTCCCATAGGAGACCTTTTCACAATGTCTCCTCTTGAGGCATCATACGCATGCAGGCTGCTTAACCCGAAATGGGTCATCCCGATGCACTACGGCACCTTTCCGCTTCTTGTGGGAACTCCTGATGAGTTGAAGGCTCTGACCAAAGACATGGATTCGCTGACAGTGATCGCCATGGAATCAGGACAGAAAGTGACCTAACCTAGCAGGGTTCTTATGTAAGAACAAAGGAAATGCTCGTACAAATACTGTATCGAAGAACAGAAACATGAAAAACCCGGTAGGCATACTGCTAACTATTATATTATTTATTGCTGTTTCCTGCGGTGGGAAGCAGGCAATTTACGAAGGAACCGCAGAGCAACTAAACAGTGAGGTGATTGAAGAACTTAACAAGGAAAGGGGGTTTACTATATTCGGCGGAACAAATTATGACAAGGTATTCGACATTCTAAAGGAAATACAGATTCGGTATCCCTACACCAAGTACGCAGCATTGGCGGAGCTGAGAAGTGGTGATGTATATTTTAAAAAAAAGGAATACACTACAGCCGCCGAGGAGTACGAAAACTTCATAACGAACCATCCGGGTCACGAGGAGCTTGATTACGCAATGTATCGCCTTGGACTTTCCTACTATAAAATGAAAGCTGGAAAGGATAGAAATCACTCAAAACCTCTTAATGCAATAAGGTGGTTTACTCTCCTGAGGGAGACCTATCCAGACTCCGAGTATGTTGAGCAGACGCAGGATAAAATCGAGAAATCCAGAAGTATGCTCGCTGAAAGAGAAATCTACATAGGGAAATTCTACCAGAAGAAAAAAAACTATGAGGCCGCGCTGCAAAGGTATAGAAACGTTTTGGAAAACTATTCCGACACCGAATACTCAGAAAAAGCTAGGAAACTTCTTCAAGAGACTCAAGAAAAATTATCTGGGCAGTCATCCTAAGCACCGGATCAACATTACCCTCGCTCAGGGAAAAACACTCAGCAGTCCCTGATAAATCGACGCGGGTCCAATTAAACAAAAAACATGTTAACGACAAAGCTGCTTTTATATCTGCTCGCTGTTATGGTTCTTATTTCTTGTGAATCTTCCAATGAAGAAATGATAAATCTGGTTCTGGATAAGAGAATCAAAGCATTTGAATTAAAAGATCCAGAAATATATTCCGAGTGCATACATGAGCAATACCGGACGGTTTCGGGGAAAGAGATAATTGACAAGAAGAAGCTTGTGAGCAAATTCAGCGATCACTTATCCATAATTGAAATGGTATCATTCAGAGAGTCGGACAGATACATATATATCAACGGAAATGATGCAAGGGCAATGATGCTCTCTTCAATTGAGGTAAAGATAAACAATCATTCAGTAAAGTATAAAGCCAAGGAGGTTGTAAATTTATCAAAATCTCTGGGGCAGTGGAAAATAACCAAGGAGTCCATGCTTGACCTACTCAGTGGAACGATGACTCTTATTAAAAACTAGCCGAATTTCTTTTCAATATCCTCTTGCTCTTCCTTACACTCTATGCACAGAGTAGTCTCCGGCCTTGCGATAAGCCTCTGTTCAGAAATTTCCTCTTCGCACACCTCACATATTCCGTAAGAACCGTTTTCCAGTCTCGCAAGCGCATCACGTATTTTCCGAAGCAGCTTTCTTTCCCTGTCTCTTTCCCGTAACTCAAGCACTCTGTTTGACTCGGATAGCGCCCTGTCAAGAGGGTCTGGGAAAGAATTGGTCCCCTTGCTCATCCTGTCAACAGTATCATAGGCAATACCCAGTATATCGGACATTTTCCTAATCAGGATGCTTCTTACAGTCTCCCTAGTCTCTGCGTTCATGAAAAAATATTATATATATCTTGCACCTTTTGTAAATTTAAGCAATAAGGTAATTATAATTATCTACCATGGAAAAAATGAAAAGGCTCACAATAGATCTTCCCCAAAAAATGGTGGCATTTGTCTCGGATCTGCTGCTGGGCCTTCGTGCAGGAGCAGTAACCGAGGAACTAGAGAATTCCACGGGAACCTTAATTCATGCGTATTTTGAGAAAGAAACAGACATCAGAGACATAATAACAACTATAAAACAGTTCTGCATCCTGCTTGACGAAAACCCGGAGGCTCTTCGGTTCACTTCCCAATACATCACCAAGGCGGACTGGGAAGGGTGGAAATCCTACCTGAAACCTGTACAAGCAAGTCGACGGATAGTTATCAGACCTCCCTGGGAAATACAGTGCCAAGCCGTGGAAGGAACAAAGACAGTTGAAATAAATCCTGGAAACGCCTTTGGCACCGGACATCACGAAACAACAAAAATATGTGTAGGTTATTTGGATCAAATTATTGAGAAATTTCCAGGATGCTCCGTTCTTGATGTCGGGTGCGGAAGCGGTATCCTTGCCATATGTTCAATCAAATTGGGAGCGGAAATTTCACTCTGCGTGGATATTGATTTCAAGGCAGCAAGAGAAGCTATCTCGAATTCCGTAAGAAACGCAGTTTCTGACAAGATAAAAGTCTGTTGTGGTTCGGCCGACTGTACACAGAAGAAATTCGATGTAGTTGTTTCTAATACATCTAAGGATATTCTTATATCGGTGAAAAACATCTTAAGGCAAAGGACTCTTCCTCACGGTAATCTTATTCTGTCGGGCATACAGGTGGACGAGAAACACAAAGTGGCAGAGGCATACAGAAACTCGGGTTATGATATTGTCAGCGAGACGATCGATGGGCAATGGGCTGGGCTGCTTTTTAAATTAGGTGAAAGTAAGTGACCTGCACAATGGAGCCTTTCAGGACTATAGAGTGGAAAAACAAACGGGTTTTAATAATTGATCAGAGAAAACTTCCTGTCGAGGAAATCTATATTGAGTGCGCCACATTTGAACAGGTGGCTGAATGCATAAGGAACCTGGTTATTAGGGGAGCTCCTGCGATAGGAATAGCGGCTGCCATGGGAATGGCTCTCGGTGCTCTGGAAATCGGTAATAATTGTTCATACGAAAAACTCAAAGAACACATGAAAAAGGTATCGCAGCATATTGCCCTGACGCGGCCTACGGCTGTAAACCTGTTTTGGGCTATCGGTAGAATGAATGATCTGATTTCCGAGTGCAGGGAGAAAAGGGTGGAAGAAATAAAAAATCTTCTGGTGACCGAGGCTATAAATATACAGGAAGAAGACCTGAGAACATGCATGCAGATCGGGGAAAACGGATCCGAACTCATAGAAGACAGCTCCGTCATCCTCACGCACTGCAACGCCGGAGGACTTGCCACAGCAGGCTATGGAACGGCCTTGGGAGTAATAAGATCGGCTTTTCGCAAAGGCAAGAATATAAGCGTAATATCGTCAGAGACAAGGCCCATACTGCAGGGAGCAAGACTTACGACCTGGGAGCTTGAGCGCGAAGGTATCCCGGTACGTCTGATAACTGACAGCATGGCCGGATATGTGATGAGCAGGGGGATTGTGAATTCGGTTGTGGTCGGGGCTGATAGGGTGGCTTCAAATGGAGATACGGCAAACAAGATAGGAACCTATCCCCTGTCCATTCTGGCAAAGCATCACGGTATCCCATTTTACGTAGCGGCTCCCACGTCAACCATAGACGGAGAATGTTTAAGCGGAGAGGAAATTACAATTGAACAAAGGAATCCTGAAGAAGTCACACATATGAACGGAAAACGAATAAGCGCTGCGGTAGAGGTTCTGAATCCCGCATTCGACATTACTCCTGCAGAGAATATCGAATGCCTGATAACCGAAGCCGGTCTATTCAGAAAACCCTATTCAGAATCTCTAGGCAAGTTTAAGAGAAAAGATCAGTAATCTCCCCTTTCAATTTCTTCCTGGGCCTCAACGCTCAGTGTTGTGAAGGGCAGAGCAAACAGTCTCTCTTCCCCTATTTTCTCCCCAGTAACTTCGCAGAAGCCATACTCCCCGCTTTCAATTCTCTTCAGAGCATCATCTATCTGAAGCAGTTTGCTGCGTTCCCTGTTCGAAAGCGTTAGGGCGAGCTCTCTCTGCCTGTTTTCTGACGCATGGTCATAAAAATCCCCTACGTTGAAACGCAGGTGGTCCGATTCTTCTTTCATTGATCTGGTTACGTCCTCAAGCAGGTCCTTTCTCATTTCTTTAAGCATGGTAGTCATCTGGTTGAGAAATTTTTTGGTGTATTTCTTGGGATTGGCTTTTCTGGACCTAGTCTTTGCGCCGGTTGCCGCAGAAGAGTTTTTTTTCGAAGGCTTTTTTCCTGGTTTTTCTTTCTTTACTCTGGGCACACTGACTCCTGTGATAATCAAGATTTAGATTCAAGGGCAATTAAGATAAAATTATTATTTTTTTTGTCAATACCTCTACCTTCCCCCACACACCATCTCCTTACCTTGTCATATTTCTTGCCTCGGTGATAATATATATTCAGCAACTGACCCCTCCTCGCAAGATGAGAAACGGCTCCACCAGCAGAGACGCCTGGACAAGTAAGACAGGCCTTATCTGAGCCATGGCAGGTAACGCCATAGGTCTAGGCAACTTCCTCAGATTCCCGACACAGGCCGCAGAGAACGGTGGTGGCGCCTTCATGATTCCCTACTTTATAGCATTTATCCTAATAGGTATCCCCATAATGTGGATGGAATGGGGAATGGGAAGGTACGGTGGGTCTCGCGGGCATGGAACAACGCCCTCAATATTCAATCTTTTCTGGAAAAGTCCCGTTTCAAGAACCCTCGGCGTTATTGGGCTCTGGATACCCCTTGTAGTAACGATCTACTACATATACATTGAATCCTGGACACTAGGATATGCCTGCACTTTCTTTTCGGAAGCAATCCAACTCTTGATCCCGGGGCGGCTTCAAATGCCGCTGAGTACGTAAAACCCTACAGCAGTTTTCTTGCCGATTATATAGGTGCGGGAGACGGAGTTTTATTAACCCCCTCCAGCATGGCCATCATGGCCTTTGTAATCACAATCGCCGCAAACTTTTATATTATGCTAAGGGGAATATCGGGAGGAATAGAGGTCTTCGTTAAGTATGCACTCCCCATGCTGTTCATTCTGGCAATAATACTCGCGATAAAAACCCTGACGCTCAAAAGCGATTACAGATCAGCTGTTGAAGGACTAAATTTTCTCTGGAATCCAGACTTTGAGGCACTCAAAAACCCGAAAGTATGGATAGCGGCAGCCGGGCAGATTTTCTTCACGTTGAGCTTGGCTTTCGGAGCTATAGTTGCATACGCATCCTATATAAAAAGCGACGATGAGGTAACGCTAAGCGGTCTGACTTCCGCGACTATTAATGAAACGGTGGAGATAGTGCTCGGGGGCTCAATAGCCATACCGGCGGCCGCAACGTTTTTTGGAGTCGCAGGCGTTGGTTGCCGTGGCGCAATCAGGTGCCTTCAGTCTAGGATTCGTAAGCCTCCCCGCAGTGTTCAGCAGCATGTCAGGAAACCTTGGAGGCATTGAGGTTGGAAGGATGTTCGGATTTCTTTGGTTCTTCCTGCTATTTTTTGCCGGTATGACATCATCAGTTGCGATAGCATATCCCGTAGTAACTTTCTTTCAGGATGAGTTCAGTATCTCAAGACAAAAAGCAGTCGTATACACCATGCTGATAATAATCATAAGCGTACTGCCTGTGATACTGATAAGTCAGGTCCTTGACGAATGGGACTTCTGGGCCGGCACAATAATGCTCGTCGTATTCGGATTCATTGAGATAGTAATGTTCATGTGGGTATTCGGTTCCGAGAAAGCCTGGAATGAGATAAATTCGGGCGGATTTATAAAAGCACCGCGTGTTTTTTACTACATTTTGAAATACCTGACTCTGTTTTTTCTTCTTATTCTCATATCATGGTGGGGATACAGCAGTCTGCCTTCAGTACTCAGAGAGGACGGTTGGAACATATGGTTCGCCAGGCTTTACATTCTGGGGCTGTTTGTTCTTCTGTCAGCTATGGTTTATATTGCAGGGAGGAGGAAAAGATAATGGATTTTGCATCCGCACTCTTCATGTTTGTTTCCTGGGGAACAGGCCTGTGTCTTCTATCTTTCTGTCTGATAAAATTTCACAGGAATTCCTAAAAGCCGCCGTGGGGAATCAGCCCTGTTCCGTTTCCTCTTGGAAAACCTCTTCCTGTTTCCCGATACGGAAAATTCTTATTACATCCTCAAGCTGATGTATCAGGAAAAATGTCAGAGCAAAAGACGTAGCGAAAAGAACCAAGGAATTTCCTCCGATTAGCGCTAGCAAAACCAATGCGGCTGAATAATAATTTCTTCTTCCTAAAAAACGAAGGCGGGCTAGAAATTTTCTCAGAAATGAAAGCTCTTTGGGGTTAATGTGCTTGTCAACTTCAAAGTATGCAACCAGACTGCCGGAATTCGTGTACTTTATCAGAAAGTAAAACGACCATATCAGAAACAGGATGAATACAGTAATATTATAGCTTCCTAACACAACGGCAACAGAGCTTCCTCCCTGAAGGTAGTATCCAACGGGAACCCCGATCAGAAAAGAAAGCACTGTAAACTGGTCACTTATAGTGTCGACCCACTGTCCATTCTTCGTCTCCATGAGCTTTATTCTAGCTACTTCCCCGTCACATCTGTCCAAAACCGTTGCAGCCTGCATAAAAAGAGCGCCGAGCACAGGATGACCAAGTGCGTAAAAGGGTCCGCATATCACTCCTATCAGGTTAATAATAACGCTGACGGCATTAGGCGTAAGAGGAGTTCTTACCAGAAGCTTGCTCAGAGGAAGAGATGCTCTTCCGTTTATATTCCTAGCTATCCATCCCGTGGCCGTTTTGCCGACTTGAGAAAAAATTATTCTTTCCGCCTCTTTTACGGATTCTTCTGTATCTGAAAGACGGTACCAGTACCCGACGTCGGCACTGAAAACTCTCATGCGGTTTCGCACGGCCTCTTTAGCAAACCAGGCATCAAATTCACCAGATGAAACAATAGCGGCAAGTTCCTTGGAATCCACGGAAAAAGCTCCCAGCACGCTGTTTCCTCCACCGAAATAACTGTTTACGTAACCGGTTTCCCCGTCTAGTCCGACTACAGGGCCAGCGTCCTGTTGAACAAGAACCGAGAATTCATCCTCCCGGCACTCAGATGAATCTCCAATGAATTTTTCAAGAGGGGCGGAATTTACTAAAACCAGAGAGGATTCCAAAACAAGCACTCTGCCCGAATCTATGGATACTGACTCTCCGGGCAAAACCCAGTTTATCCCAGATGTAATCCTCGGGTCATCCATAAGAATATTTTTCAGATAACCCGAATTATCAGTAATTATATGGAACTGATCAATCCCTGTGCGCTGACAATTTATTACAAGTCTTTTCAGCTGCGGAACCTGAGCTATGAATCTGCCTGGAAACCGTGATAAATCCTCGCCATTTGTCCCTGCACCAGAACAAAATACAATAGCATTTTTCATGGCAGATTATTCAGAAGAGTCAATAACTCTCAGAAAATTCGGTACGGAATATTCCTTTTTCAAAAAACTGCCAGCCTCTTTTCTCGCTCTGAAAAGGTCAAGCGGACAGTCAACATCCATCCAGTAAAGCTCGCCTATATCCAAGGGCTTGATCTTATATCCCTTGCTTATAAGCCTGTGTATCGAGGATATGTACCATTTACCCTCAGCACCAGGGTTTCTCATCTCCTCCTCAACAGCCCTTTTGAGCAACTCAACCCCCGTATCCCTGAACACCCTTATACCGACCGATTCGGCGGAAGCTTCGGCGTTTGATATTTCCTTGCTGATCTTTGTAATCCTGCTGTCCTCAACAACAACCTTCATGTCCTCCCTTTCATACTTGTGCCTCTTTTTTATAGGAAGACATATCTTTTCGTCCCTGATCGAAAGCACTTTGTCCAGAACACCTATCTCGTACACATCATCCCCGTTCATGACCAGGAGATCTTCATCGAACTCGCTTCGGGCTATCCAGAGGGACACAAGACTGTTTGTGGACTGGTAGAAAGGATTGTAGAGTGTGTTGATTCTCATCCCCAGACCATCGTAACTCCTCAGAAAATCTTCCACTCTCTCAAAACCAAAACCAACGACAATAACAACTTCGTTTATGCCGCAGTCCCTTATAAGATTTATCTGGTGTTCAAGTATAGAGATATTGCCGATATCGAGAAGACACTTGGGTTTGTCATGAGTGTAGGGATAAAGCCTACTCCCTCTGCCAGCTGCAAGTATTATAGCTTTCATTAATCAGATTTCTCAAATAAGATGGCCATGCATCCGCAGAAATCAGAAGCAAAAGGCCGAAAATTCAATTAAAAATGCAAAGCTAAACGCCTTGTTCTAAAATACATCCTTCAAAATTCTAATTTAACTATAGGAACCAACTATGTCAAACACTCATTGAATCCGGTCTTTATCTGAAACACGGCCTTGTCTATCCGTCAGTTGCAATCTTAAGACAGTTAATTCCTGACTTTATGCTGCTTATATTATTCATTTTGTCCACATATATAAGCTTAGGTCTGTGCGCTTTGCTCTGTTCCTCGTCGTAGATTGCAAAATCCGCTATTATCACGCAGTCGCCCTTTCTCGCAAGATGCGCTGCGGCACCGTTTACACAGACTATGTTTGAACCACGTGCACCTTCGATCACATAGGTTGAAAAACGGTGGCCATTGGTCAGGTTGAAAATGTGAACCTCTTCATAGGGTAACAGATCCGCCGCGTCCATGAGATCTCTATCAAGGGTCAGACTACCTTCGTAATCCAGCTCAGCATCGGTTACCGTGACTCTGTGTATCTTGGATTTCAGGAGTACTCTTTGCATCGCCAGCCTACTACAGCAAAATATTGTCGATAAGCCTAGTAC
>JAPOSJ010000219.1 GCA_026709745.1 Candidatus Dadabacteria bacterium
GCTGTTGCGGAAGTGTTGTTAGACTATTTGCCGGTTGCCGAGACATTGCAGAAGAGGTCTCGAAGACATCCAGGACGTGGATACGGAGGGTTTTACGTTTCGTGGATATATCTGCCAGATCCAAAACCTTACAACAGTTTTGGGAACGGGTCGGCCATGAGAATATCTCCGGTACCGTTTTTGAATCGGGGTTCTAATTCTTCTGAGACTTTACTCGCTGATTCCGATAGAGTTACCGAAGTTACGCATAACCACCCCGAAGGCATCAAGGGAGCGAGGGCTGTATCGCATGCAGCTTGGCTTGCATATAACGAGATAGATGTAAAAACTATCAGGAGGGAAATAGAAAGAACATATAGTTACAACCTGTTCCGAAGTGTAGATGAAATTCGTGAGGGTTATTATTATGATGTAACCTGTCAAGGCAGTGTTCCCGAGGCTATAGTTTGCGCCTTGGAGTCGACGAGCGTTGAGGATGCAGTCAGAAACGCAATCTCACTCGGAGGCGATGCCGATACACAGGCAGCCATAGCGGGAGGCATAGCGGAGGCAATTCACGGCACACCACCCTTTGAACTCATTGAAAAGGTCAGGACATACTTACCTGAAGATATTATTGAAGTGATAGAGAGATTATACAAGAGGTAAGATACATTCGCAGAAAAATGTACATGACTCTCAGCTGAAACTGCAGCAAGGAAACTACGGGAAGAGTCATTTATACAAAGGAAGAAGAAAATGAATACTAAACTTGACACTGCTTCGGTAGGTTATCCGATAACCCGATTCGGCGTCTCGTTCTTCCCGGTTTACTTAGCGGAAAACGAGACGCCTGAAATTTCAACAGAGGGGCTTGTAATTGATGAACTCGACGCAGAAACGGTGCCTGGGCTATCGGTACGTAATCCCACCGAAAAACCGGTGCTGCTTATCGAGGGAGAACATCTTGTAGGAGGTAACCAGAACCGTGCTGTCAACTCGACGGTTCTGGTTCCTCCCCTAAGCGAGCTTGAGGTTCCTGTATCATGCATAGAACAGGGACGATGGGGACAGCGGCGTGAGTACATTAGAAACTCCTCCTTTACTCCCCGGAACGTACGTTCAAGAGTGCAGGAGACAGTAAATGCGTCAATGCGGCGTGAAGGTTCACGCCAGAGCGATCAGGGAGCGGTCTGGAGAGAAGTTGACAGAATGCTTGACCGTCTGGAAGTAACATCCGATACAGGAGCGGCGGCGGACGCAGAAGAGGCATACAGACGCAACGGTTCACTGTTTGCGGCAGTTGATGATCTCATCAAGCTTGGTCCTCTGCCGAAACAGAACGGAATTGTAGTTACACACGGAACAAGGGTAAAGGCAATTGAGCTTTTCAGTTCCCAGGATATTCTTGCGTATTACTGGAAGATGCTCGTACGTTCCTACATGCTGGAATCCCCAGATAACCCTAGTCCTCACTCAGCAGAAAGAGCTTTGTGGGCAATCAGACGGTTCGGGTCTATGAATCAGAAATGCTGTCCTGGAATCGGTATGGGAACGGAACTGCGTATGATTGACCAGATAATGGTAGGACAGGCTCTTATGCTCAAGGAAGCGGTAGTGCATGCGAGTATGTTCACCAGAAACTGAATGTAAGGAGCAACGGATGGGAACCCATTCCTACGCACACAGTAACGGGGAAATTTCAGATGTCCAAATTGCTTACCCTGAGTGCGTTTAATTCAATAAACTCTTTTCTGGGTTCTACCTGATCACCCATAAGCTTTGAGAATATCTCATCGGCTTCAACTGCATCGTCAACCTGAACCTGCTTCAATATTCTGTTCTCGGGATTCATTGTTGTTGACCAGAGCTGCTCGGGATTCATTTCTCCAAGACCTTTATACCTCTGTATAAACTGGCCTTTTTTTCCTCTGTTCATAATAAACTCAACGAATTCCTCAAGGTTCCCGATCCCTTTCTCTCTTCCATCATCAACTATATGAGAGGACGAATCCCAGAGTGGTCTAAGCGACTCTGCAAGCTTTCTGATCTCTCTGAAATCAGGAGAAGCGAGAAAATTAAAATCAATCACGCAGGAACTTATCCTTCCGTTTTCCCTGAAACCATATTCAATGCTGTTTGAATTATGTTCAGTGTCCTCTCCAAGCGTCCAGTCAAGATCAGTTATGTCGGGATAGCTCTCCCCAAGCCACTGCTTTATCTCTGCAAGATGTGTATCCAGAGATGCTTCATTGCCAAGCCTGAGGACGGTTTTACCGAAATCGGACCTTCGTGCGAAACCGTCAACTATTCCCCTGCTTCTCCCCCACCTGCTCATGCGGTCAAGGAGTTTTCCGTATCTGATAGCTTTCTGAACAAGATCAAAAAGCTTTGTTCCTCTGATCTCACCTGAGTGGCCGTTTGGGCCTCCCGGAGCGATTTCAAGACCTTCGACCCCGAGACTGACCAGCAATTCCTCGTATTCCTGATCATCCTTGAGATAAGTTTCTTTTTTTCCCTTTCTCACCAGATAAAGAGGGGGTTGGGCTACATAGAGATAGCCTTTTTCTATAACTTCCCTGAAATAGCGGTAAAACAGCGTGAGAAGGAGGGTTCTTATGTGCGATCCGTCAACGTCCGCGTCGGTCATCAAGATTATCTTGTGGTAGCGTATCTTCGATATGTCAAACTCACCCTCTCCTTCTCCTATTCCGGTACCCAGAACGGTGATCGTGGTACGGATTTCCTCATTGGCGAGCATTTTGTCAAGCCTAGCTTTCTCGACGTTTAGTATTTTTCCCTTAAGTGGCAAAATAGCCTGGTTGTGCCTGTCCCTTGCCTGTTTCGCAGATCCACCCGCCGACTCTCCTTCGACTATGTAGAGTTCACTTTTCTCGGGGTCGCGCTCCTGACAGTCGGCTAGTTTTCCTGGAAGCGATCCGGACTCAAGGGCGCTTTTTCTCCTGGTAAGCTCCTTTGCCTTTCTCGCTGCGTTTCTCGCTCTTGCGGCTTCTATAGTTTTTTCCACTATTCGTCTTGCCACAGCCGGGTTTTCTTCAAAGAACACCCTTAGCTTATCGTTCAGTAAAGACTCGACAATACCTCTTACAGAAGTGTTTCCGAGCTTAGTCTTGGTCTGACCTTCAAACTTCGGATCCGGGATCTTTACGCTCACAACGGCCACTAGGCCCTCTCTAACATCTTCTCCAGAAATAGCCATTTTGAGGTTCTTAAGAAGGTTCTTTTCTTCTGCATACCTGTTTATAGTTCTCGTAAGCGAGGTCCGAAAGCCCGAGAGATGGGTTCCGCCCTCCACGTTATTTATA
>JAPOSJ010000152.1 GCA_026709745.1 Candidatus Dadabacteria bacterium
CTTCAAGAAAGAGGGAGTGGCGTCTATTAAAAACGGCTTTACGAAATACACAGCCGTCGGGGGAATTGACGAGCTCAAAGACGCGATAGCTGCGGGGCTTAAAAAAGACCACGGCCTTGAGTATTCAAGGGACGAGATACTGGTTTCCTGTGGAGCTAAACACTCGATATACAATATTACCCAAGCACTTTTTGAGGCCGGAAACGAAGTCCTGATTCCGGCTCCTTACTGGGTTTCTTATCCAGACCAGGTTGCTCTCACAGGTGCAACCCCAGTAATCATGGACACAGATGAGCGGAGAGATTTTAAAATCACCCCCCAACAGCTCCAAGCTGAAATAAACGAACGGACCCGGGCACTTATCCTCAACTATCCTTCAAATCCAACGGGAACCACATATTCGTTCCAGGAACTTGAGGAAATAGTGGGAGTCGCTATTGACGCGGGCCTGATCATAATCTCAGATGAGATATACGAGAAAATAATCTACGCAGACACCGAACATGTGTCCGTCTGTTCTCTTGGCAAAAGAGCAAAAGAGTCCACAATACTTGTAAACGGAGTGTCAAAATCCTACTCGATGACCGGATGGCGTATAGGATACGCCGCGGGGGACAAAAGCGTAATAGCAGCGATGGCGAAGCTGCAGGGCCAGTCAACTTCAAATCCCTCTTCAATCTCGCAGATGGCCGCCCTTGAGGCGCTTAGAGGAGCGCAGGAATTGCTCGGCAAAAGGGCAAGAGAATTTGAGAGAAGGAAAAACTTCATAGTAAAGAGACTTAATGAAATCCCCGGATTTACGTGTTTTGACCCAAAAGGTGCGTTCTACGTATTCCCGAGCATAAGCAGTTTCGTAGGAAAAACATATAGAGATAAGAAAATCGACGGATCCATCTCATTTACCGAATTTCTGCTTGAAGAAGCAAAAGTGGCCGTCGTGCCTGGTATAGCCTTCGGAAAGGAAAACCACCTCAGGATATCCTACGCAACGTCCATGGAAAACATAGAAGCAGGCTTAAACAGGATAGAGAAAGCAGTAAAAATCCTGCTCTGACCAAATCCAGAAAGCAATGACAACAAATAATATGCATATTTGCGTTTTATAAGGTCATCTAATTCCGACTTTCCAAGGACAAAATTGCAGATTGTAACGTCACGCCGCTTTATCCCTTAATCTGTCGTTTGATGAGCATCCGAAGAGATCAAGATAAATTTCCAGTGAACGAACCTAGGAGCCGGGAGTATTGATGCTAACGAGACTTCCCTTTGTTCGCAAGTCAATTTTACCCGTGCTCATCACTCATAACCAGATTTTTATCTGCTGCATAAAAACCCGATTTTTTTTACGGGGGTAATTCTCCTTATCATTTTTTGACTAGGAATTTCATGTCGGTTAATGTAATACATACACTAAATCTGGAGGGCCTTAATTGTGAACTGTTTCGCTAAGAACGGCTAATCAGGAGTTCTCAAGACTGAGAAGTGTTGAGTTCATCAATCAGTTCTCCGGGGGTGCTACGGTTCGTTTAGCGGCATTGTTAAAAGGATGAAGCCCGGAATATGTTGACTACTTAACTAGTATTTACGAAACTTCTCCAACCTCTCCCAGAGCAGAGGTTGGCACAGAACACAGTCCTTAGTAACGCGATTAAGAGAATGCATGTGATTCCCTTTAAAATCGGCCTTCCCGCAACACTCTCCGGGCGCCACGCCATTCAGGGCAAGGAAAGCTTTCGGGGAATAAAGCTTTTCACCGAAGATCTGCACGCCCGGGGTGGAATAAAAATGCAGGGAAAACCATCCCTGCTGCCGGAACTTGTCTTCTACGACGATGAAAGCATCCCCGAAAAAACCAAGGAGAACACCCTGCGGCTCATAGAAACAGACCGGGTGGACATACTGCTTGGCCCCTACTCAAGCGGACTCGCACTTGCTTGCACTGAGGCGGTGGGGGAGAGACAAAGAGTGGTGTGGAACTATGGTGGGTCGCTAGACGATATACCTTCTCATTCGCTCTGCAGAGTCGTAAGCACTGCAAGCGGGGCATCCTCCTACTTCCAGGCAATTGTGGATATGATTCACTACTGTTATGCACAGGTGGCGGAAATCGCCGTCTTACGCCTAGCGGGAAGCCGGTTTTCAGAGACTGTGTGCGAGGGAGCACTGCTTCGGGCAAAGGAACTTGGAATGGCAACTGCCGTTTACAATTTTTCTTCTGGCACTCAGGATTTCTCCACGATACTCTCTGCTGCGGGGAGCCGCGGTGCTTCCTGCGTACTCTGCTGCGGGAGAATGGAAGACGATATAAACCTAGCCAGATGTATACGGAAAAACCACATCCGAGATTTTAAGGTGGTGGCGACGCTTGCCGCTGCGGTAAACGAATTTAAAAAGCGCCTTGGCCCAGAAACAGACGGCTTCGTCTCGACAAGCCAGTGGGAACCGACTCTCAGTATATCCCCGGATTTTGGTCCGAGTCCCAGTGAATTTTCAGACACATTCTCCCGCGTCTGGGGATACACACCCGACTACACTGCCGCACAATCCTATAACATGGGGGTCATAATCAGAGAACTCACCGAGAGGATGGGGACAACGAACGAACAGACACTTGCACACCAGGCACTTCGCTCCGAATTCAAAACCTTTTACGGAGATTTCAGTATCGATCTCAAGACGCTAAAGCAGACGGGACACCGCATGCTCGTAACTCAATGGCAAGACGGGGAGAAAAAAATAGTTTTCCCGACAGAATACTCCAATTCACAACTAGTGGTCTAAATGGGTGGTGGAGCCGATGGGATTTGAACCCACGACCTCATGAATGCCATTCATGCGCTCTCCCAACTGAGCTACGGCCCCGCAAAAAACAAGACTATAAATCTAGTTTCAAGGAAAGCGTATGTCAAACTCTGGAAAAGTGAAGGGAGAAACGTAGCGTGACATGTTAAATCTTTTACTTAATCAGCAAAGAAGATCTATTCAGTCCAAGCATAATAATTCAAAATAATCGACATAATCTTACCATGCAGTCAAGCCTTATGTGACACCGCAAGACCCACCCTTGCGGCCATCTGTGCCTTGTCGCAGATACAGCGTCTTTCAAATTTCTAAACTTTTAGTTGGCTGATATGTTCAACGTAAATGTTCAAGTGGTGGAGCCGATGGGATTTGAACCCACGACCTCATGAGTGCGATTCATGCGCTCTCCCGGGCTGAGCTACGGCCCCACGAAAAACCTAGATAACCTAGTGTATTTCAG
>JAPOSJ010000183.1 GCA_026709745.1 Candidatus Dadabacteria bacterium
GGCGAAGCGGACGGTGTTAAGACAGCTGTTTCTGGGAAGAGAACGCAACGGGTGTTTTTTGTATGAATTTTTTAGCTGAAACCTGGAAAAAGACATTCAGTAAGAGTGAAAGCGCCATGCTGCTTGAAACATTCGGCGCAAACGATTTCTCTGAGCTTCGCACCGCACCGAGACTCAACAGAGTAATATCAAAAGCCATCAAGGAAGAAAGTATCGGGCGCGAAGATGCCCTTTACCTCACACAGCTTACCCCGACAGAGGTTCCTCTTCTTCTTCTGGCTGCGGCGGCAATAAGAAACCGCTCGAAGGGTAAAACGGTAACCTACTCCAAAAACGTTTTTGTACCCCTGACCCAGATCTGCAGGGACCGTTGCGGGTACTGCACGTTCAAAATAGAACCGGGAGAGGGAGAGCTGTTCATGACTCCCGAAGAGGTAGTTGAAATGGCAAGAAAAGGAGCGCAGGCAGGGTGCACAGAACTTCTTTTCGTTACGGGAGACAAGCCGGAACTCGCATATAATGTATACCGTGACGCCTTGGGGAAAATTGGTTATGAAACAACTGCCGAGTATCTCATTGACATGGGAAAGAGCGGGCTTGAGCACGGCATCTTCCCCCACACCAATCTGGGGCTTACGACCCCTGAGGAACTCTCCGGGTTCAGAGAAAGCAACCCCAGCATGGGTCTCATGCTCGAGAACATAAGCGAGAGGCTGCTTCGCAAGGGGAATGCTCACCACGGCTGTGCAGACAAAGTTCCGAAACTGAGAATGGAAACGATGGAGCACGCAGGGGAACTCATGATTCCGTGGACAAGCGGCATACTTGTCGGAATCGGGGAGACTTTCGAGGAAAGAATTGACTCGCTTTATGCACTGCTTGATCTCTCACAGCGCTACGGCCACCTGCAGGAGATAATAATTCAGAACTTCAATCCCAAAGAAGGAATAAGGATGGAGCAGTACCCTCCCGCCGGTTTTCTTGAGATGCTTAAGACCGTAGCCATATCGAGGCTTATTTTCGGAGGGGAGATGAACATACAGATACCTCCCAACCTCAATAACAGGAACTTCACCTTCTACCTCACCGCCGGAATAAACGACCTGGGGGGAGTGTCGCCCCTGACAATAGATTACGTTAACCCCGAGGCTCCGTGGCCGCAGGTCGAGAGAATGGAGAGGGAGGTAAATGCGCTTGGTTACGAGCTTCGTGAGAGGCTTCCCGTATATCCTGAGTACATAGACGAACAGTGGATAGATCCCTATGTTCTAGGCAAAGTGAGAGACCGCGTCGATGAACGCGGATACGTTCCAGTGAACTGATGAAGACAGAAGAGATAGATAGCATAATAAATTCCATAGAGCAGAGAAGACCATTGGGCGTCGACGGAGTAATGTCCCGCGTAAATGGTACGACGGGCCGGATAATCGAGGACGCACTTCTGGGAAGGGAAATATCCGTTGAAGACGGGGTACATCTTTTCAACATAGAGGATACGGAGGAGATATCCGCTCTTGCTCTCGCTGCCGACCAGATCAGAAAGGACGATGTGGGGGATGTTGTAACTTACGTAGTTAACAGGAACATAAACTTCACCAACATATGTGACGTTTACTGCGGTTTCTGCAACTTCATGGCGGACGAAGGGGACGAGAGGGCATATTTCCTCTCGATGGACGAGGTCGCCGAGAGAACGGTCGAGGCATGGGAAATAGGAGCCACGGAAGTTTGCATGCAGGGAGGCATGCATCCCGAGATAGACGGTAATTTTTATATAGAGCTTATAAAAACGGTAAAAAAGGCCGTGCCCGAGATGCACACCCACGCGTTTTCTCCCTATGAGATATACTACGGCGCCAAGACCTTGGGCATAGAGGAAGCAGACTTCATAAGAAGACTCAGGGATGTCGGTCACAACACCTTCCCCGGCACTGCGGCCGAGGTTCTGGTTGAAGAGGTAAGGAAGGTAATCGCTCCCCGCAAGATACCTACTGAGGTATGGATAAGGGTTGTGAAAAAAGCCCATATGGAAGGGATGAGAACTACCTCAACGATAATGTACGGACACCTAGACAAACGCCATCACTGGGCTATACACCTCGGAATCCTTAGGGACATACAGAAAGAAACAGGAGGGTTCACAGAGTTTGTTCCTCTTCGGTTCATTCCCTGGAACACTAGGCTTTTCACTCACTCCAAGGGAAAAGTAAAAAAGGGCCCGACCGACCTTGATCAGCTGAAGATGTACGCAGTCTCCCGTATGATGCTCCGGGGATGGATAAACAACATACAGGTCTCCTGGGTGAAACAGGGACCGGAGTTCGCCCAGTTCTCGCTCACCGCCGGGGCAAACGATTTCGGTGGAACACTAATGGAGGAGCAGATATCGCGCTTTGCAGGCGCAAGTTATGGACAGTATTTCCCGCCCGAGGAGTTCAGAAAGCTCACAAGAGAAATAGGCAGGATTCCCGCCGAACGGGACACCACCTACGGGATACTCAGAACGTTTGAAAACGGCGAGGCCTGAACTCTTTTTCTTCCTCCCAAAGCCCCTTGTCCCGAAATGCTCCGGACGGCAACGGTTTTCATGGAGAACTCAAGAACTGAACATCTGAGCAAGGTGCTTGCCGAACAGATCCGTGGCGAGGTGAGAGAGAGCCTCGTTGACCGGAAAATCTACAGCACAGACGCGAGTAATTACAGAATTCTCCCCAGAGCGGTTGTGATTCCCGCAGACCACCGGGACATAGAGATCACCATACGCGAAGCCGCAGCCCACAATATCCATGTCACAGTACGCGGAGCCGGGACAAGTCTCGCAGGACAGGCCGTGGGAGCGGGAGTGATTCTCGATCTCTCAAAGTACATGAACAGGGTTATCAGCCTTGATGTCGCAGAGAAACGCGTAAGGGTAGAGCCCGGAATCTCAATTGACGCCCTTAACAGGAACCTTGAGCCGTGTGGCCTCATATTCGGCCCGGACCCTTCAAGTGCAAGCGTCGCCACGGTCGGAGGCGCAGTGGGAAATAATTCCACGGGTGCCCATTCCATACTGTACGGGATGGCCGGTGATCATGTAATTTCCTCAGATGTAGTACTCGCCGACGGGTCCTCCATCAGGCTCTCAGCAGAAGATTACGAAAAAGGCTCTGGGGGAAGCGGGATTGCATCAAACCTTTTCGGGAAACTCTCTGAGCTCATAGAGCAAAGCAGAGAGCTTATAAAAGCGGACTTTCCAAAGCACTGG
>JAPOSJ010000129.1 GCA_026709745.1 Candidatus Dadabacteria bacterium
TGAGTTTTTTCGTGTTCATGTAGTTTTTCGAACCGCTTCCCTCAACCGCATAGGAAGCCACGGTAAAAGGAGCACCGCTAAAACCAATAAGCGGAACTTCGGGAGCAAGAGCCCTTCTCGTGATACGCAGAGCCTCGTAGACAAAATCCCTGCTTTCCGGATCAAATTCCCTCAGGGCTTCTATGCGCTTTCGGGTCCTAAGAGGCTTGCCTATCACGGGGCCGTCGACGCTTGAATACTCAAGGGAAAGTCCCAGAGGTTCCAGTATAAGTAGTATGTCTGAGAAAATAATGGCCGCGTCCACACCAAAGCGGTCAACCACCATCAGCGTAATTTCAGAGGCTGCCTCTGGGGTTTTGCAAAATTCCTTGAAAGAAACGCGGGAGCGGGTCTCTCTGTATTCCCGAAGGAATCTG
Organism: Candidatus Dadabacteria bacterium; assembly: GCA_026709745.1. Lineage (GTDB taxonomy): Bacteria > Desulfobacterota_D > UBA1144 > Nemesobacterales > Nemesobacteraceae > Nemesobacter. The sequence continues at coordinate 417 of JAPOSJ010000129.1, forward strand.
CCCGCCTGGCGCATAAGCCAGATGGGAGTATAGTCAGCTTTCTCAAGCCGGCACGCTTTCATAAATGCCCCCGAGGAAGTGATCTCCTTTCTCCGGACCTGGCCATTGTCTTTTGACCAGACCATCTGTGTGCGGTTCCAGTTCCGGGTATCGACCCCGTTTTTAAAAGCTGTTCTTTTTTTTGCCAGAAGTTCCGCTGACCTTCTGGCCACTTCTCTCACCAAGTTTCCCATTTTCGGGCTGTCGGGCTCATAGTCAATGGATATTCCATTTTCCCTGAGCGTCTCCGTAGTGGTCGGTCCGATCGAGCATACAAGTGCTTTTTTCATTCCTTCAAGAAAGTTGCCTCCATATCCTTCCCTGGATGCCACCTCGAAAAGGTTGGAGACCTGCCGCGAGCTTGTGAACAGGAGACAGTCCTCCCCCCCTTCAGATACGGATATTATGGCATCGCGCATGGGTCCCAGATCTTCCGGCAGAGCCCACCTGTAAATTGGAATCCTTCTTACACAAGCCCCTCTTTTTTCAAGAGAAGCGAGAAACTGCTCGTTTGAAACCCCATATTCCTGAACATATACAATCAGGTTTTCAAGTGACATGTCTCTCTGGTCAAAAGTGGAAAGTATATCTCTCCACGTGTTCGGTTCGGAAACGGTTATATCCGGTTTTATCCCGAATTTGCGAAGTGCCGCTACAGGCTTAGGACCTCTGGCAAGAATCGTCGTCGCGCGCAGGGCATCCACATATCTCTTTTCTCCAGACTCAGCGATTACGATGTCGGAGAGGATACGCGTACCTACCCCCGTCATGAGAATAAGAAGATCAGCGCTGCCCGAGAAGAGATCATCAGAAAACCCCGTAACATAACGACTTTTAAAATCTGGAACTTCCCTCATCGAGGGTGCGACCCTAGGTACACCGCCGTGATAAGAGATGAGTTTTTTCATCTCTTCGCAGCGGCGACTTTCAAAAGACGTTACTTTAAGTCCGTTAAAATCAGGTTTCATAATTTAGCTACCAGGCACTGTTTAGATACTAAAGAAATTCCGCGATGGTCTCAGTCTTAAGCATATCCTCAAGAGTTTCCCTGGCTCTTACCTCGCAGTACCTATCACCGCTCACAAGAACCTCAGCGGCCCGGGGTCTTGTGTTGTAATTTGACGACATAACGAAACCATAGGCCCCAGCGCTGAAAACTGCGAGCAATTCGCCCGCGGAGACCTGAGGAAATCTCCTGTCTCTGGCAAGAAAATCTCCCGATTCGCATATGGGACCGACTATATCAACCACTTCGTGGGAGTGAGAACCTTCTGCACGCACCGGCTCTATTCGGTGAAACGAATCGTAAAACGCAGGTCTAACAAGATCGTTCATCGCGGCGTCTACTATTACAAATTTCTTTGAGGTTCCCTCTTTGACATAAAGCACCCTAGTTGACATTATCCCCGCGTTGCCCACCATTGACCTGCCAGGTTCAAGTACGAGTCTGTAACTGGTATCGCAAAGATGTTCCTCGAAAACTTGTGCGTATTCGGATTTAGCCGGGGGCTTTTCCCCACTCTCATAGCTTATAGCGAGACCTCCCCCTATGTCTATGTAGGAAACTTCAATCCCGTCGCTTCTGAGCCTGTCGGCAAGGTAGACAAGCTTCGATATGGACTCGGAAAAAGAAGAAAGATCAAATATCTGGGAGCCTATATGAGCATCAATTCCCCTTATCTCAATTCCTCCCATCTGAGAGGCGTTTCTGTATACATCCACCGCTTTTTCGATCCCGATTCCGAATTTGCTTTTCTCAAAACCTGTCGATATGTAAGGATGGGTGTCGGGGTCTACATCAGGATTAACTCTTATGGCGACCGGGGCCTTCTCTCCGAGAGAAATTGCTACATCGTTTATCTTCTGGAGCTCCGCTTCAGATTCCACGTTGAAAAAAAGTATTCGGGAGTGAATTGCCGCCTTTATTTCCTCTTCGGTCTTTCCAACTCCTGAGAACACAACTTTCGAGGTGTCTCCCCCCGCATCAGCAACCCTCCGCAGTTCCCCTGATGAGACTATATCGAAACCGGAACCCATGGAGGAAAAAATCCTTAGTACGGATATATTCGAGTTCGCCTTTACTGAATAGCAGATCAGGGGATCGATTTCGGAAAACGCCTCTTTGTACTCAAGGAAACTTGAGCGGATGGCATTATGGCTGTAGATATAGACCGGAGTGCCAAAGTCCTCGCATATTTTCCTCACGGGAACTTTCTCGACGTAAAGCTCGCCATCTGCATATTCAAAATCAGAAGTCATCATTTAAATCTCTGCGGTTTTGAAGCTAGAAAATCTACCCGAAAAAAATGTCTGAAAACAATTTGATAAATCCCGGAACAAAAGAAAACTCAGTAAGACCCCGGCAGTGGCTATGAGCGTTTGAGACTATATAAAGAATAATCTGGAATCTCTTCGGACAAGTCCAGGGAAACTAGTTCTTGTCCTACACAATCTTATTTTGTCACTTTCTACCCAAAAATCTTTGGATTATTACCCAAAATACCCGATTTACGCACTTTCGTTTCCATCCCTACTCTATTTCCATACATTTCACTGTCCTTCGCGGGCACAATAACTCCATAAACCTCTCCACTCTCATTATCTTCAGCACACAAAGTTATATCCAAGCACCATCAAACTGATCTCAGGCCCCTAGCATTAAAAAACCGCAGGCTCCACTTCTGCTCTTTATCGTGCCAAACGGATACTTGATCAAAGAACCATGCTTTCTCGCCTTCTCCAAAGATCCCTTCGTCTTCTCGGCTTAATAGCAAGTGGACACAGCAGCACG
>JAPOSJ010000173.1 GCA_026709745.1 Candidatus Dadabacteria bacterium
TTGAGCAACCAGGAAATAACAAGGTACAGCAGGCACCTGATAATGCCCGAAGTAGGCATTGAGGGACAAAATAAACTCAAAAACTCTAGGGTTCTCTGTATCGGTGCCGGAGGGCTCGGGTCCCCTCTTGCTCTTTATCTGGCGGCCGCAGGGGTCGGCACCTTGGGAATACTGGACTTTGACGTAGTGGATTTCAGCAACCTGCAAAGACAGGTGATCCACAGCGAGAAGACAGTAGGCACTCCCAAGGTGGAATCTGCGAGGGACCGCCTCTTGGAACTTAACTCCGATACTAACATCGTTACCTATAACGAGATGCTAAGTTCGGACAACGCAATGGAGATAATGAAAGACTATGACGTGGTTGTTGACGGAACGGATAATTTCGCAACCAGATATCTTACGAACGACGCCTGCGTTTTTCTAGGGATTCCAAATGTTTACGGAAGCATCTTCAGATTCGAAGGACAGGTAAGCGTGTTTGATGCAAAAAGAGGTCCCTGCTACAGGTGCCTCTATCCAGAGCCCCCTCCCCCGGGACTTGTGCCGAGTTGTGCCGAAGGAGGAGTGCTGGGAATACTGCCTGGAGTTGTGGGAACCATACAGGCGTCCGAGGTCGTAAAGCTTATAATAGGCGAGGGAACTCCCCTTATAGGAAGGCTTCTCTTTATTGATGTTCTCAACATGGAGCCGAAGATACTCAAACTAAGAAAAGATCCTGATTGCCCCGTATGCGGAGATAATCCCACCATAACCGAACTCATAGATTATCAGGAGTTCTGTGGCATCGGACGGGGTGAAGAAGAGGAAAAACCCAAGGTCGAGGAAATAACCGTTGAGGAATTCAGCTCTATTAAGAAGAATAAAGCCGACTTCGTACTGATTGACGTGAGAGAACCCCATGAGTACGAGATATGCAGTATTGAAGGCTCAAGGCTTATCCCACTCGGTGAACTCAAGGAGAGGACAGACGAACTTGATCCACAGGATGAAATAGTTGTTCACTGCCACCACGGGGGAAGAAGCATGAAAGCCGCGACTTTCCTTGTAGAAAATGGTTTCAGTAAGGTCAAAAACCTCAAGGGTGGTATAGATGAGTGGGCTGAGAAGTATGACTCGAAGATGGCCAGATATTGAGAAGGCGACACTTTGACAAGGATAAGAAGAAAACTGTTCGCTTTTTCTTGGGCGGAGAGGGAATCGAACCCTCACGGGCCTAAGCCCAACGGCTTTTGAGGCCGTCGCGTCTACCTGTTCCGCCACCCGCCCTCAAGCACAGGGCACTATTATTCTCACTAAACAAACAGAAATCAATATGATTTCTCCCAGTGAAAGTAGAACCCGAACGCCGCTATAACTATGCAGTGATCTATGACTCCTTCCCTGATATGCTGTTTTATCTCAGGTGGAGAGACAAGCAGGGTTTCTATGTCTTCAGTAGTGTCAAAAGAAGTTTCAGACGTCCGCTCGCACCCGGATGCGAGAAAGGTAAAGCAGGAGTTTGATATGAAAGCCGGGTTTGGCCGTACACATCCTATCTGTTTCCATTGTGTGGAGGTAAATCCTGTTTCCTCAAGAAGTTCCCTACGAGCGCACTCAGCGGGGGTTTCTCCAGAGTCAATCATTCCACCCGGAATCTCAAATGTAATCTCATCTGTGCCGTGGCGGAACTGTTTTATCATAACGATTTTACCGGCGGGAGTAACGGCGATAATGTTAACCCAGTCGGGAGGGTCCACTACGTAGAAGTCGTGGATGGTACCGTCTTTGGGTGAGACGGTGGTTTTCTTTTTCGTCGAAAAAATTCTGTAGTCGTTAAGAGTAGTGCTTTTCTGAAGTTTCCATTTTTCTGGCATTTTGATAGTTTAACAAACCTCTATTCTCTTGTTAAACTAACAGAATATTTTTTGCAAAGACTGCACGGAGAGATGACCGAGTGGCCGAAGGTGCACGCCTGGAAAGCGTGTAGGGGGTTTACGCTCCCTCGTGGGTTCGAATCCCACTCTCTCCGCCATTGACTTGAAACGAATTCTTATACGTCTGTGAGGGTATAATTTTAAAAGCCCGTTATTGCCGGTTTCTCTGCTATTTCACTATTCTTGCTTTGAAAACATCCCTATTGATGACTATAACAAGCTGATTTCTATTAAAGGGTTCGGTTGGTTCTATGCCTTCTTTCATGCAGGGAAACAATTCTCTCAAAAACATGGATTATCAGGAGCATGTTGCTCAAACATAGGATGAGCCATAAATCGATCCTAACCTCAATTGCAAGAGAAATCAGAATGCGGAATTACAGATGAGCTGGAAATTATTGATTGATTTACATAAAAGCAACAACCGACAGGGTCCGGGCAGTGAAGAGCAAACAAAAATGGCGATAACCCTTTCGGGTCTATCCGCTGCTTCCGAGACATTACAGGTTGCAGATATAGGGTGCGGAACCGGAGCTTCAACTTTGGTGCTGGCGGAAAATCTGAATGCCAAAATCATAGCCGTTGATCTGTTCCCTGAATTTCTGAGTGTCCTGACGACCAATGCAGAGAAACAAAAACTGTCCAAAAAAATCAGAACACTGCCCTGCTCCATGGATGACCTGCCGTTTGAAGAAGAGAGTCTTGATGCCATATGGACCGAGGGGGCAGTTTACAACATGGGCTTCAAAAAAGGTGTTGCTTATTTCAAGCGTTTTTTAAAACCCGGCGGCATACTGGCTGCATCTGAAATCACATGGCTGACGCAGAGCCGCCCGGATGAAATCAGATCCTACTGGGACAAGGAATATCCGCAAATCGCCACCGCCGCGGATAAAATCAGGGTACTTGAGGAAGAGGGATTTATTTTGAAGGGCTATTTCCCTTTGCCTGAATCTTGCTGGATTGATAACTATTACGATCCGCTACGAAGTGGCTTTGATGCATTTCTGGGCAGGCATGATACTGAAGAAACAAGGTCGTTAATTGATAGGGAAGCAAATGAGATCGCACTCTATGAAAAATACCGGGACTATTACAGCTATGGGTTTTATATTGCCCGTAAGGCCTGAAGTGACACAGGTGAACAGGTAATCACGGCATAATTATTATGGCGATTGCTTGTTCCCGTATGGTTCAAATACACCGCAAGACTAAGATAAATCCAAGTACGGTCACAAAGTTTTTTTGCAAATATTGCGACTATTTTTGTAACTAAAAGATTTACCTTATACAACCCAGTTG
>JAPOSJ010000049.1 GCA_026709745.1 Candidatus Dadabacteria bacterium
TGTAGTGGGTTTTTTCCTGCATGTCCACCGGCCGCGAGCTTGTATGGGTCAGTATTATCGCTGCCCCCGCCTCCGCGGCTTTCTGCGCAAGCTGCGGTTCAAAGCTCAGTCCGCTTATGTCGTTTACCATTGAAGCTCCGCACCCAAGAGCCTCTTCTGCCACGGCGGCTTTTGTAGTGTCCACAGATATTAACGTGTCAAATTCCACCGAAGCCGCCTCTATTACGGGTATTACCCTCTCAAGCTCCTCTTTAGCACTTACGCCTAGTGAGCCGGGCCTTGTAGATTCTCCCCCTATATCGATAATATCTGCTCCGTTTTTTATAAGAGAGGCGATTCTGCCGAGGGCATGGCGGGGGCTGTTATATCTTCCACCGTCATAGAATGAATCCGGCGTTATATTCACGATTCCCATAACAAGTGGTTTTTTTCCGAAGTCCAGTTTTTTCGAACCGAGCTTTATAAAACCGGCTTCACCGGAGTTTCTGTCTATTCTGTTATGGACTGAGTGCTCTAACAAAGGTTTTGCTCCCGCTTCTGCGAAGACTGTTAAAAACAGTGCCGCCGGAGCGGGAAAAAGCCGTGGGGAATCAGACCCTTCCTGCTATATCAAACGGCTTTTTCACTTCCGGTATGAGTTCCCGAGTTCTTTCTACCAGACTCTCAAGTTCCGCCGAATCCACTACTTCCTTTTCAAGAAGCATGGAAGAGAGTTCATGCAGGGTATCTAAGTTGTCCCTGAGGAGCTTCAGCACGTTATCATATGCTTCGTTTACAATCTTTTTCGTTTCCCGGTCTATCTGTACGGCAGTGTCTTCACTGTAATCGCTTTTTCTCGAAATTTCCCTACCGAGGAAAGGCTGCTGTTCCCCCTTGCCAAAGGTGACCGGTCCCACGGCTTCGCTCATTCCCCATTCGCACACCATTTTTCTTGCTATGTCGGTCACTCTCTCAAGGTCGTTTGCCGCCCCGCTTGTTCTTTCGAGGAACACGATTTCTTCTGCAGCTCTGCCTCCTAGAAGAACTTTTATGCTCGCTACGAGGTAGCTTCTCGACAACGTGTATTTGTCTTCGATGGGAAGCTGCTGGGTGACTCCAAGGGCCATTCCTCTGGGTATGATTGTTACTTTGTGTATGGGATCGGCTTCAGGAGTGAGCTTCGCCACAAGTGCGTGCCCGGCTTCATGGTAAGCGGTGATTTTCTTTTCTTTCTCGCTTATAAGCATGCTTTTTCTCTCAACCCCCATGGTAACCTTGTCCTTTGCATATTCAAAGTCTTCTATTGATATACTGTCCTTGTCGTTACGCGCGGCGTGAAGAACGGATTCATTTACAAGATTTTCAAGGTCCGCCCCAGAGAAACCCGGAGTGGATCTCGCAATCACCGAAAGGTCCACGTCATCGGCCATCGGAGTGTCTTTGGCGTGTACTTCTAGTATTGCTTCTCTTCCCCTGACATCGGGTCTGGGAACGACAACCTGACGGTCAAACCTCCCAGGTCTAAGAAGTGCGGGATCAAGTACGTCTGGACGGTTCGTTGCGGCCATTACTATAATGCCTTCATTGCCTTCAAATCCGTCCATTTCAACCAGCAGCTGGTTAAGGGTTTGCTCCCTTTCATCGTGGCCTCCTCCGAGTCCTGCTCCCCTGTGTCTTCCCACAGCGTCGAGTTCGTCAACAAAGATTATGCACGGCGCGTTTTTCTTTGCCTGTATAAATAGATCTCTTACCCTGGAAGCCCCGACTCCGACGAACATTTCCACAAAATCACTTCCGCTTATGATGAAAAACGGCACTGCCGCTTCTCCGGCTATGGCTTTTGCCAGAAGGGTTTTTCCCGTTCCCGGAGGGCCGACCAGCAGAACTCCTTTGGGTATTCTTCCTCCGAGTCGCGTGAATTTCTCAGGATTTTTGAGGAATTCCACTATTTCGCTTACTTCCTCTTTTGCCTCCTCGACTCCGGCCACGTCCTTGAAAGTTATCTTGTTTTGACCTTCAGAAAGCATCCTGGCGCGGTTTTTCCCGAAGCTCATAGCCTTTGTGCCTCCGGCCTGTACCTGTCTCATGAAAAAAACCATGAGCGCTACCAGTATGAAAAGGGGCCCCCAGTTTATGAGTATCTGGGTAAAAGAGCTCTGTTTCCGACGGGAAAAGCTGAATTCCACGCCGCTTTGCTCAAGCTTGGAAATAAGACCTTCCCCGGCGGGACCGGTAGTAGTGAATCCGCGCTCAGATGGGTCGGCATTTTTAAATTCTCCCCTTATCGTGTTCTCGCCGAATTCCACATTTGCTACTCTCTGATTATCCAGATGTTCAAGAAACTGGCTGTAGGATATTTCGGAGTAGACGTTTGCTGAGGTGCTAATGAACTGATACACCGCAAATACGCCCACAAATATGGCTACCCAGAGAACAAGATTTTTAAAAATATTCGCTGACATAGATTATTCCTCGATCCACGTACGGATAAAGACAGCCAATGGTAAGATAACACAGTTAAATTTTCATTTCAAACAGTTTTCTGATCGTAAAGACTGCTCCCCAAGTACATTTCTCCGCTGTCACAGAAAGTTACGAGAATCTGGGCTCCATCCCCGAACTCCTCTGAAATCTCAAGAGCAGCGTGCAGAGAAGCTCCCGAGGATATTCCAACCAGTATTCCCTCTTCGCGGGCAATCGCCACCGCGCACTCGCGTGCATCATCGGTGGAGACCGTGCACACCCTGTCAATCACTGCCGTATCGAGCTTTTCAGGAACAAAACCGGGAGAGATGCCGCAGATGCCATGACGTCCTTCCTTCCCACCGGAGAGAATAGAGCATTCTGTGGGTTCAACTACCACTAACTTGCATCCGGGATAGATTTTCTTAAGCTCAGCTCCAAGCCCCATAGCTGTTCCACCACTTCCAACTCCGCATACAAAAGCGTCTAGGTGGCCCGGCACCTGTTTTTTTATCTCTGCAGCTGTCTCCTCCCGGTGTATCTTGATGTCCGCGGTGTTTCTGAACTGGTCGAGCAGGTAGGAATTTAGGTTCTCACGTTCTATCTCACGGGCTTTTTCTGTTGATCCCCGAAGCCCCAAAGCTGCGTCTGTGATTACCACCTGTCCCTTAAACGCTTTTATAAGCTCTATTTTTTCTTTTGCCGTGTCTTCCGGCATGACAATGACAAGGTTATATCCCCTTACCCGGCAGTAAAGTGCG
>JAPOSJ010000074.1 GCA_026709745.1 Candidatus Dadabacteria bacterium
GACGATGAGATGTTTTACTTCATGGATTCAGAAACTTTCGATCAGTTCCCCTTCAGGGCCGATGCAATAGGGGATACGGCAAAGTTTCTGAAGGAACAGCAGGAAGTCACAGTGCAGATCCATGAAGAAGAACTGATAGGCGTTGAGCTTCCCATCTCGGTTATCTTCAAGGTTACGCACACGGAACCCGGAGTGAAAGGAGATACTGTTTCAAGCACCACGAAACCGGCGACCATAGAAACCGGAGCGGTTGTAGCTGTTCCTCTTTTTATTAACATTGGGGATATGATAAAAGTTGATACCAGAAATGGGAACTATCTTGAAAGGGCGAAGTCCTAATTGTTAACAGATCTCTATTTACCGAAAGGGTCTTTGAATTCGGGATGCCAGAGTCTGAAAGGTTCCCTGTGCGGATCATGGTATGAGTCTTTCTCAAAGTGCTTGTCGTAGAAATCAAGATCGAGATGCTGGGCCTGAAATACCAGCCGCACAAACATCGGGTCGAGAAATGCTGGGAATCTTCCGTAGTTCTCAAAAATGAATTTAGGTGCAGAAATTCTTTACTATGTATTCTGACCTCCAAAGGATAGTATTCATCGTGCAGTATCGACTCGGGGTTCTCTGTAGGGAAACGGGTTAACTTCCGCCGTTTTAGTTCGTCAATTAATGTTGAATCATCTTTACTTGGCTCCGAAACATATGAACAGAAGCACCATGTACTCGCCGGTTTTGTTGGTCATGGGGATAAAGAAAGTTGTTCCGGTCTTAAATTGTGTTCTATGTGTTAAAATCGAAAAGGCCGGGTTCTCCTTTTGTAAGGTCGGTCCTCATGGTTCTCAAGGGTAATCCTGCTTGTCCTGAAAAGCTCAACCATTGGAAAAGCCGCGATATGCTGTTTCTCTGAAGGTTTCCTAGGGAAAGGCCAATGGTCTCAGTGCTCGCCTAGATCAAAAAAGCCGCTTCAAGTTGGGAGAGAGAGACAGGGTCGTAAGCAGACCTCTAAGCTAAGTTTTCCTCTGGGATTTCCATCCCAAGACCGAAACGACTTGATTTTCTTGAGAATATAGAGTCAAACAGACTGAAGTTTATGGTTCATTCAAAATATTTGGGAATTTCTATTTTTCCGCTCTTCTAAACAGCCTCGCGGGCGGACATCCCTGCCGCGGTCAGTTTTCAAGTGCTCTGCATTGCTCGCAGATTCCGCTGAAAAGCACCGAGTATCCGAGGATTTTGTAATTGTCTATACGTGGACGTGGGTCAAGTTGCGAGCAAGCCATGGAGTCGTCGCAGATGTCTTCTATTTTTTTACATTTAACGCATACGACGTGGTGGTGAGGTTCCATGTTGGCGTCATATCTCGCGGCGTGATAAAGAGTGTTGACTACTGATATGAGTCCCATTTTTTCAAATGTCTCAAGCGTTCTGTAAACAGTGGTAAGAGATATATTCGGGTAATAGTCCTTTATATTCTTGTAGATCATCTCAGTGCTCGGGTGTTGCATGTTTAAAGCAAGCTCTCTGTATATTGCTATTCTCTGGGGAGTTACCTTAAGCCCCAGCTCTTTGCTTCTTTTTATGAATTGCGATATCTTGTTCTCGGTTTTGAGTTCTGGGTTTTTCATGATCACTCCCCGAGACGGGATTAAAACAAACCAACTCCAGTGTACCTTAAAATCATCTGACTCTCAAAACTGCGTGTCATGGCAAAGACAACGATTGAGTTCATGAAGGAAAACAGGGTCGTGGCCGTTATACGCTCTGCAAGTTACGAAAAATCTCTTGAATTCGCAAGGGCATGCGTTGATGGCGGTATAAAGATAATAGAAATCATATCGATCTCCCCGGGGTCCGAGAGACTTCTTCGGAAACTTGCCTCTGAGGAGGGGATATCCGTCGGGGCGGGTACCGTTCTTGATCGTGATTCCGCCGAGCGGATGTGTGACTGCGGGGCCCATTTCATAGTTTCTCCACATACCGATCCCCGGATAATCGAGTACTGCCGGGAAAGCGGCATCACTGTGGTATCAGGGGCAGTTACCTCCTCTGAGATGGTTAACGCCCGTGCCATGGGAGCAGACTTCGTGAAGATATTCCCCGCTTCAAGTTTTGGCTCGGGTTATGTAAAAGCCATAAAGAATTCTCTCGGATTTATGGACATCATGGTCACAGGAGGAATTACCGCGGAGAACATGCAGGATTATTTCTCGGCGGGAGCAGCGCTTACCGGGGTGTCTACAGTGCTTCTGGGCGGAGGATGCGACTATCAGTCCATAAAGCAAAAGGCCGGGGAGTTCTCCCGGTTCTTCACATAGAAGATGGATACAAAGCCTGTTGAGAGAAAATTCTATCTTGACTCTATAGACGAGGTATTTGCCGAGATTTTCTATCTTTTCGGCAGTAGTTTTCATCTCCGCACGGAAATTTCCCCTGAGACTTCGCTTTTAGGTGCTTCTTTTCTACCCAGTACCGCGGCGGTTGATCGAGACGGGGCGGTTGATTTCGAGCTTTGCAGCTTTGAGTGTTTGGGTGTTTCTGTGGAAGATTTCGAGAAGTATGTGGAAATCCCTGTGCATACAAGCAGTGCGTTTGAGTTCTTCGACTATGTTTTTTCTCAGAGAACGAAAGTTGACTGCTGCGTAGACTTCGCGGGAAGCAGCTGGGTGGTAGTTCTTAACCGCTCCTGTTGAAAATATCTGCGGCTGTATTTTTCGGAGTTGGATTTGCTAGAACTCGGCTCACTGCCATGTTTCAGGAAGCTGACATAGGAGTCTGCATTTTCCAGGTTCCATATCTCTTTATGTTTTCATCATTGGGTATGCATCCCAATATATAAATTGGAAAACACATAAGTTTTGATTTATCCTTCGTGCGGTGATTTTCAGGTTTGTTTGAACTTTGAACAAAAAGGTGTTAGCATGAGAGGATTACTACATGCAATGATAGGCACTTTGGCTGTGCCAACATATAAGGAAGTGGACACACGTTAATAATTCTTTTAAAGGAATAATTAATTATAAAAGATCATGAATGAGTCATGTGTTTTGAATCTACCCCCCCCCTCTAAATAAGAAGCGGACACTCTTTTTTGTGGTTTTTGCGTTTTTT
>JAPOSJ010000112.1 GCA_026709745.1 Candidatus Dadabacteria bacterium
TGGAGGGGAGCAATGCAAGTCTTCGGGAGAAAGAAACCAGATCAGACAGTGCGTCAGGTGCGGAATGGACATCTGCAGCCGTCACTACCAGATGATTACCGTTAACCGAAGCGGCAGCACTCTTTTTCCCTGCTATTTATGTTTCGATTACGCCGAGAAATTCATAAGCTCGCATTTAGAAGACCTCAGAGACACAAGACCCACCGGAGCGGGCGGCATGGGGAAATAGGAAACTGCACAAATTCATAATCCCGGAAACAATGAAACTCTCAACAAAACAGATCTCAAGGGAAATAGACCGAAGGACAATTGAGGAATTCGGAGTTCCAGGTGTTGTGCTCATGGAAAACGCCGGAAGGGCCGTGGCGTCAGTCATCCTCATGGAGTATCCCTCCGCAAGGAAAATAGCAGTCATCTGCGGAGCCGGAAACAACGCCGGGGACGGTTTTGTGATCGCGCGCCATCTTGTCTCCTCAGGAAAAGAGGTAAGCGTCCACATTACCGAGAAGAAAGAACGCTACAGAGGAGACGCAAAAACAAACCTCGACTCGCTTCTCGAGATTAAAGCCGATGTAAGGGAACTTGACGAAAAGCTTCCCAGAATAAAGGACAGCGAAGTCATAGTTGATGCAGTCTTCGGTACAGGGCTCACAAGAAAGGTGGAAGGATTCTACGATAAGCTCATAAAATTCATAAATCGCCAGAGCTCCCGGCGCGTTTCCGTCGATATACCCTCTGGACTCGACGCCGACACGGGACAGCCTCTCGGGACAGCGGTGCGTGCCGACATCACGGTCACTTTTGCCCCTGCGAAGCTCGGGGTTTGCATTCACCCCGGAGTTGATTACTCAGGGAAGCTTTTCGTGGCAGACATAACAATCCCCAAAACGCTTTGGGATCATCTCCCCTTTGAACTTCTCACGTTTCAAAAATGCAGAGGACTCATAAAAACAAGGTCAGCTGATTCACACAAAGGAACATACGGACATCTTCTCGTGCTTGCAGGCTCCCCGGGAAAAAGCGGGGCGGCAGTCCTTTGTGCCGAGGCAGCGCTTCGAGCGGGAAGCGGACTCGTAACTCTGGGGGTTCCAAAAAGCATATTCCCGGTCGTTGAGGAAAAAACAACGGAAGTTATGTCTCTTTCTCTTAAAGACTCAAAGGACGGCACATTGCACCCCGACGCTCTTAAAGAAGTGTTGCGCGAGCTTGAAGGCAGAAAATCCGCACTTGCCGTCGGCCCCGGGATATCTATATCGAAAAGCACCGAAGAGTTTGTTGAGAAAGTTATAACCCGCTGCGAAGTTCCGGTCATACTTGATGCGGACGCTCTTAACATAATTTCCAAGAACCCTGCTATTCTCAGGAAGACAAAAGTTCCCGCGATAGTAACTCCCCACCCCGGAGAGATGGCAAGACTATGCGGTGTGAGCACAAAGCAGGTGCAGGAGGACCGGGTCGGTGTGGCTTTTAGATTTTCCGAAAAATACGGCTGTTACGTTGTCCTGAAAGGAGCAAGAACTGTCGTCTCCACCCCCGGCGGGGAAGTGTTCATAAATCCGACAGGGAATTCCGCCATGGCCACGGCAGGAACCGGTGACGTGCTTACGGGAATAATCGGGGGACTGACGGCGCAGGGATATGACCCTCTTCAGTCCTGCATGCTCGGGGTTTTTCTCCACGGACAAGCCGCCGATCTTCTCCTTAAGGAAACGGGCGCTACGGGCTTTACCGCATCTGAAATATCGCGTAAAATCCCCGCTTCAAGAAATACTGTCATCTCATCCACCGAAGAAAAGCATTTTGCCACGGTAAGATAGTTTCTATGGAACCCTCATTTCTCTTAGAAGTAAGCAGTCCCGAGCAGACGATGCTTTGCGGCGAGATAATGGGGAAACTCATACCCAGAAGCTCGGTAGTTGGACTCACAGGAGATCTTGGCGCGGGAAAAACAGTCTTCACCAAGGGACTTGCCCGAGGTCTGGGAATAGATCAGGAACCCAACAGTCCCACCTTCGTCATAATGAGCTGCTACGAAGGCAGCGTGCCTCTTTCCCACTTTGATGTTTACAGGCTCTCTAGCGGTGCTGAGTTTGAGGATACGGGTTATGAGGAATTCTTCTACGGAGACGGTATCTCCGTTGTTGAGTGGGCGGACAAGATACGGGATGTTTTACCGCCCAACGCTGTTATAATTGATATTCAGTTTCCTTCGGATGTGGGTGCGGAATCAAGAACAATAAAAGTTGAAGGTAAGGAAAAATGGCTCTTGTCGTTCAGAAATACGGCGGAACAAGCGTTGCTAGCGTCGAGAAGATAAGACGCGTTGCAGAGCACATAGTAGCGACTAAAAAGAAGAAAAATGACGTGATAGCGGTAGTTTCCGCCATGGCTGGAGAAACTGACAGACTTGTTGCCCTCGCAACAGAGGTAATGGACCCTCCTGATGAGAGGGAGTTTGACGTGATAACATCAAGCGGGGAACAGGTCTCTTCAGGTCTTCTGGCAATGACAGTAAAAGCACTCGGGGAGGACTCCGTATCCTTCCAAGGACACCAGATAAGGATCATCACCGACAACATTTACTCCAGTGCAAAGATAAAGTCGATTGACGACAGGAACATTCGTCTCGCACTCGGGAAGAAGAAGGCAGTTGTCGTAGCAGGATTTCAGGGAGTCGATGATGACGGAAACTTGACTACGCTTGGGCGGGGAGGCTCTGACCTGACTGCGGTAGCCCTTGCCGCCGTAATGGGAGCGGACGCGTGCGAACTTTACAAGGATGATGTGGATGGGGTTTACACCACAGACCCGGGTGTCTGTCCCGACGCGAGAAAACTCAGCCGTATATCCTATGATGAGATGCTCGAGATGGCATCTCTGGGGTCCAAGGTGCTTCAGGCCCGGGCAGTTGAATTTGCAAAAAAATTTAAAGTGCCTATACATGTTAAGTCAACTCCAAGGCCCGAAAACGAGGGAACATGGGTACTTGATGAGGAAAAAGTTATGGAATCCATGGAAAAAGTTATCAATCACGGAATCAAGAACTCTCTTTAAATACAGAACCAAGTAGTTGAATGGTAGCCTCGTACTCAGCACTTC
>JAPOSJ010000020.1 GCA_026709745.1 Candidatus Dadabacteria bacterium
ATTTGACTGATAACATCCCTAAGTTTATCATTCCTCAACAGGCAAATGTCAAAAGCGATATGTGTGGTAAATCAGAAAGGAGGAGTTGGCAAAACCACAACTGCTGTTAACCTCTCGGCTTCTCTTGCAGTGACAAACCGCCGCACGCTCTTAATAGATCTTGACTCCCAGGGAAACGCGACCGGCGGACTCGGAGTGGACAAGGAATCGGTCAATTCGAAAAACATTTGCAGCGTCATACTGGGAGATGAAAAACTTGCCAACACGGTAATTGACATCTATCCGGATCTTCTAAATGGCTACATGCAACTCTGCCCCGCGAATCAGGAACTCACCGGAGCAGAAATGCACTTGGTAGAAACAGAAAGCAGGGAATACCGCCTCAAAAAAGTCATCAACGAGATAAGAGATCAGTATGACTATATATTCATAGACTCACCGCCGTCACTAAACCTGCTTACTATAAACGCGCTTGCCGCGGCCGACCGGGTAATAGTGCCTGTTCAGTGCGAATACTATGCGCTTGAGGGAATAGGCCAACTGCAGAGGACCGTATCTCTTGCGAAACAGAGGCTGAATTCCTCACTTGAAGTGGAAGGCTATCTTTTGACTATGTTCGATTCACGAAATAACATATGTAAATCCGTAGCCGAAGAGGTAAGAAGCCACTTCGGTGAGAAAACATTTGACACTGTGATAAGCAGGAACGTAAAGCTTGCAGAAGCACCAAGTCACGGGAAGCCGCTTCTGCTGTATGAAGTCAAATCGAGCGGAGCACAGAACTACATGAAGCTTGCAAATGAAATAATAGAAAGGGAAGAGGTTAACTGAGGTGAAAACACAAAGCCTTGGAAGAGGACTTGATTCTCTTATTCCAAAAAATCTGGAAACAGAGTCCTCTGGATACAGCATGGTAAGCACGAAACTGCTGAAGTCAAACCCCTGCCAGCCCAGAAAGCGGTTTGAACAAAGTGCCCTTGAGGAACTTGCGCAGTCCATACGGGAAAATGGGATCATACAGCCGCTTATCGTCCGCAAGAAAAACAGCAGCTATGAAATAGTGGCGGGGGAGCGCAGGTGGAGAGCGGCGAAAATAGCCAGACTTGAGAAACTGCCTGTCATCATAAGATCCGCAAGCGATCAGGACGTAACCGAACTCGCACTTATAGAAAACATTCAAAGAGAGGACCTGAATCCTATTGAAGAGGCAGACGCCTATCAGGAACTTGCACAGGGCTTCGGTTTTACCCATGAAGAAATAGCCAGAAAAACGGGGAAAAACCGCTCGGTCATCACAAACCATCTGAGGCTTTTGAAGCTCACCGAAAAAGCGAAAGAAGCAGTTGTCTCAGGCGCTATAAGCGCTGGACACGCAAGAGCGCTTCTCGCCGCTCCCTGCCCTGATGAAATGGACTTTCTTCTCGGCGAAATTCTGAAAAGAAAGCTTACAGTACGGGGCACAGAATCACTTGTGAAAAAGAGAAGCCAAGGTGCTAAAACCCCGGCAAGTGAACATTCAGAGGAAGATATCTTCATTAAAGAGCTTGCCGAGGAACTCACTGGAACATTCTCAACCAAAATAAGAATAAGCCGCAACAGGGAAAAAGGGAAAATAGAAATAGAATACTACTCTGCCGAGGAGCTTGAGCGGATTGTCGGAATACTTCGCTCGAGCTGTTAATATCAAGCTTAACTCAGCAACAAAGTCAGGGAGATCAGAAGTGAAAAGGTTTTCAGTCAGAATAGAAATCAAGCTCAAACCCGTGGTGCTTGACCCACAGGGTAAAGCTGTGCTGAACGCGCTTGGCGGTCTTGGATTTGAGGAAGTTTTAGACGCGAGAGTGGGAAAAATTGTGGAACTCACGATGGACGGCGAATCCGCTGAGGATATAAGACACAAAGCCGGTGAGATGTGCCGCAGACTGCTTTCGAATCCGGTAATAGAAGATTCCGTTATAGAGGTGGCTGAAAAACAAGATGCCTGATTTCGGAGTTCTCCTCTTTCCGGGTTCCAACTGTGAGAGCGATTGCTATCATGCCATAAAAGAAGTTCTGGGACAGCCCTGCGATATTGTATGGCACGAGGAAACCTCTCTTGAGGGAATTGACTGCATCGTCGTACCGGGAGGATTTTCCTACGGGGACTACCTGCGCGCAGGAGCCATAGCCCGCTTTTCTCCTGTGATGAATCCATTAGCACGACTCGCTGCTGAGGGAGTTCCCATAATAGGTATATGCAACGGGTTTCAGATACTGGTGGAGTCGGGTCTCCTGCCTGGGGCGTTCCTTCACAATTCATCTTTGAGGTTTGTCTGCAGATGGACCTATTTGAGGGTAGAAGATACCGATACGCCTTTTACTTGGCTTCTGCGCGAGGGAGATGTGCTGAAACTACCGGTTGCAAACGCTCAGGGGAACTTCGTGCTGAAAGCAGGTGTGATTCCAAGGACAGTTCTCCGCTACTGCGAACCCAATGGAGAGTATAACGACGCGGCAAATCCGAGTGGGTCTCAGGATGCAATAGCAGGAGTGGCAAATGCCCAAGGCAATGTACTCGGGATGATGCCCCACCCTGAGCGCTCTGCTGAGAGCGTGTTTGGCTCCGAGGATGGGAGAAAAATGTTCGAGAGTGCGGTATCTTGGATAGAATCACACAAAAACAGAGAGAGTGCCCTGCGGATGCAAGAACAGACATGAATCAGTTTTTTGTCTGTTCTTTTCGCTGCAGGAGTTGTAGGGTTGTTCAGGTAGCCATCTTCTCTTTTCCGCACGTACATGGTTGAGTAAAACAAAGGCTGTGTTAATCTTAACGGGAAATCACATATGAGGTCTTCAGAATGAATAGCACGCAGAACAAGGAAAAAATAGACATAACAGACTACATCTGTCCGATGACGTTTGTCAAAACCAAGCTCAAACTTGAGCAGATGAAGCGCGGAGAAGTCCTTGAAGTAAGGCTCTGCGAAGGAGAGCCTCTTTCCAATCTCCCGAGAAGCGTGCAGCAGGAAGGTCATAGGGTACTGTCCATTGAGAAGGAAGAAGGCCGCTTCCACAAGGTAATCATCGAGCGCTGCTGATGTAC
>JAPOSJ010000014.1 GCA_026709745.1 Candidatus Dadabacteria bacterium
AGACGGGGAGACGGTGTTGCTATCATCCGCCGCGAAACAGAGGAACTCTGCGGCAAGTTTCCACAATATAAACTCATTGACGGAACAGAACTCTGTCTTACCATTGCGGCTGCATACCTAGAGGCTGAGGCCGGTAGTCCTGTAATTACGGTACGATATTTGGGCAACCCTTTGGTTGGAATGGATCTGCTGGTTCTATTTCCCAATAAAACCTGGAAATTTGCTGTGACCGATGAGAACGGAGAGGCAACGGTCAACCTCCATTCACTTCACCTGCCGATGACCGTATTTGTTGCAGCTAAAGGGTATGCTGCGTATCTTGAGCGGGACTGGGTTCCTGCGGAAATGTCTCTTGCCATCGAGCTTCAGGCTTTGCCTGAAGGTGGTTCGGTTATTTTCACTGAATCTACAGGGAGAATCCCGGGATTGACGGGGAGATTGAATCCCATCCGAGATACGCATGACCGAACCTATCTCTATGCTTCCAATATTTCGATTGAAGAGGGAAAACAGCAGCCGGTTCGCTTTACGCTAGGTGAATATCTTGTTCTGACTGATTCTGAGGGACAGCAAAGACAGGTACGGATTGTTGAAATTCTTGGAAGGTCGTGTCTTTTGGAATATCGTGGTCATCCAGGATTCCAAACGTAATAGAGTTTAATTGCGCCTGTAAAGCTTCTTTCTGTCTGCGGTATAATTATGAGAGAAGTTAGGGAGATAAAAAATTGCGGAAGCTAACCTACAGAGTGCTCTTTCTCTGCACCGCTAACTCTGCACGTTCTGTTATTGCCGAATCTCTTTTGAATTACAGCGGCGATAATCGGTTTGTCGGCTACAGTGCGGGTAGTCATCCACGTGGAGAAGTTAATCCTTACGCACTTGAACTCCTGATGAGCAGGGGGCATGACATCAAAAATCTTCGCTCAAAATCTTGGGAAGAATTTGAGGAGACCGGTGCCCCAGTGATGGATTTTGTTTTTACTGTGTGCGACAGTGCTGCATCTGAGGTCTGCCCCGTTTGGCTTGGCGGGCCGGTGACAGCCCACTGGAGTTTGGCTGATCCGGCAACTGCCGGAGAAACTGAAACTGAGCGGCGCAAAGCATTTGAGATAACCTATGAGCTGTTAAAAGAGCGTATAGAAGCGTTCAAGGCGCTTTCCCTCGACTCACTTGACGGAGAGAGTCTTCGCACAGAACTTGACAAGATAGGACGTGGGGAATTCTGAGTGAAAAGTAGTTAGTTATATTCACTTAAGGTCTTTTTTATGATGGTTAAACAAAAAATTCTGTATCTAGCTAACCCATATGGTTTTTCCGCACAGTTGCGTGAAGGTCCACTGGTGGAACTTGTAAAGGTTCTGGAGTCAATGGGAGCTGAGGTGTGGGAACCTTTTTCCCGAAACAACCAGATTGACAAGGGTGTTGCCGGATGGGCGTACAGGGTCGGACAGTCCGATCTTCGGGACGTGCGCGAGGCTGATGGCCTGTTCGCTGTTGTAAATGGATGTCCCCCGGACGAAGGAGTTATGGTGGAGCTTGGGATGGCGATTGCATGGGGGAAACCCGTGTTTCTGCTCCGTGATGATTTTCGCAAATGCACCGACAGCGAGGATTATCCTCTAAATCTTATGCTGTTTACTGGATTGCCTGAGAATGGATGGGAAGCTTTTCTGTATAGCTCTGTGCAAGAAGTAACTGATCCGGATAAGGCGTTGGCTAAATGGCTCAGGGATTGTTGAAAATTGTCTTGAGAGTGAACAGAAAAAACTCACTGGGCTTAATTTCTCTGAAATGCTTCTTGCCGGATGGTGCCCAGAAGTTTGCTTCACTTGTTCTGTTCCTCAGCTGTTCAAAAACAGTTTTTATCTGTTACTTCGATAACAAGATTTATGGACGACGTGACGTTAAATATATTTCAGGGAACTGGTCCGTCTGAATTCTACCCTTTTTTCTTTCTCTGAACCTTGATCAGCCAGACTGCCAAGAATACTAGCAGTATAACAATGCATGCGATCATAATTACAGTAATTGCGTACATTATTTTATTCTTAGAACTAATCTTGGTTAAGTGCTTGGATTGTTTCTGAGGGTAAATTCCAGACCCGATAATGTAGTAGTCATCTCCAAGTCTTATCTGTTTAACGTAGCTTATCTTCAGGGAAGTTCCAGGTGCTTTGCCGACTTTTAAGATTTCGTCTCCCTTAATTGACGGATTATCCCATCTGTAATAGACAAAACCTCCTTTTTTTGCATTTTTAATAATTTCCTCTGCAATATCGACTCCATCTTTGTCCGTGACATTTATTGTGGACGTTTCTTTCATGTCAGGGTTGTTGGCGTTAAAAACCACAAGTCCTTGGTTTGTAACGGTGAACAGGTAGATTTCGTTGTGTTTCCAGGCTTCCTTGTCGCTGCTTGCTTTAAGTAGTTCAGCTATGTCCATATTGCCGCGAGTGGTTTTGTAAACGTGATCAACAAATTCAGCAGTTTTTTCGACGAATTTCTTAAGAGTGTTTTCGTCTCTTACCGAACTCGCTTTTACCTGCGGTACATATTCATCTATAACTTCCCTCATCGACACTGTCTGCTCTTTATGATGGAAGCCTCCGATCAGGACAAGGTCAATACCAAGAGCGTGGACCGTGTAATTGGTGGCATAGGCTGTCTTCGGCACATCCCCACGGTCTGACGGATTGTTTGGATCATCCCAGTAATAATTAACAAAACCTCCCTTTTTGTCTGAATCAGCCGCTTTGATCAGTTTCCCCACTACATCTGTTCCCCTCCCGTCCCGAAGAAAGCTTAAATCCCTGCCGTGGGCTGATTCATAGTATCCGTGAGCTAGCGCTCTGCCTTGTTTGTCAACCAGAATCAGATAACTTGAGCCCGACTTCCAGTCTCCTTTGTGTTGTATTTCGTAGAGTATTTCGTTCCACAGGTCGAGGCTTTTTTCGTATGGAGTTGGCACTTCCCAGTGTGCTTTTGCGTGAAGCACAAATTCTCGCAGAGCGTCGCGACCCCGACATGCCGATGCCCACGTCGGTGAAGCCGTTCTTGTGCACATAGTCCCGG
>JAPOSJ010000184.1 GCA_026709745.1 Candidatus Dadabacteria bacterium
TATCTCTGAGGCCTTGAGCGCCAGAACAAGGTTTTTCGACTGACCTTGGGAGGCAAAACGCGAAGCGTCCCGGCCGTTTAACACAAAGCCGACCCGATCTCTGTGGGGACCCACCGTCGTGTGGCCCCTTTTTCTGTCGGAAGAAAGATTTCTTGAAAGCGCCTCTCTTATAGCCCCACAGATATCTTCTTGGCGCTCAAACGAAAATCCATAGTTAAAATGTGCGGAGGTGTCCGACTCGCCGTGCTCCCCGTAAACCTCGGCAAGCTTACTGTTAAAACTTCTTATCATCTCTATGCGCCTGATTATGATGTCGGCTCCGATCCCGGCTATCTGCTCATCCCAAGGTTCCATGGAAAGCAGTGACACTTTCTCCCTGGCGCTAAGAATGTGGTTTCTCTGGCTTATCGCCCTGTGGTAGTCCCGAAGTTGCTTTATGTGTGCCGGATGAACGGCACTTATAACAGAATCAAGATAATTTCTCCTCACCTGGAGTCCGCCCTTCACTATCTCTATGTCCGAGGGAAGAAACAAGACAACTTTGAAACGGCCAAAGTGCTGGCTTATGCTACGTACGGTCTTTGAATTAAGCCGCGTGTGGCGGCCTTGTTTCTTTATGGTTATGTGCACTTCGTTAAGACCGTTTCCAGAAAGAATTTCCCCCTTCACAAGCGAGGCTTCGCAGCCGAAGAGCACAAGCTCCGAGTTCTTCGCGCCGGAAAAAGGCCGTAGCCCGCAGACAAGATAGATGGCTTCGAGAAGGTTGGTCTTTCCCTGGGCATTCCTTCCGTGAATAATGTTCAGTCCCGAGTGGAAGGGAAGGGAAAGTCCCTCGTAGTTTCTGTAGTTTCTGAGGCTCAAATGTTTAAGCTGCACTTGATTCGCCAACCCGTTTTTTCTGGAAAAAACTGTCTCCCCGCTCCATGGGCGAGCCTTCTTGACCATAAAATTTTAAGCGTTAATATCTTTTTTAAAAGGTACAGATCATGATTTCGCTTAAAATATCGGAAATCCACTCAAGAGATTCAGGAAAGGGCTATGCAAGAATAAGCAGCATGGACATGCGGGAGCTGGGTCTTGAGTCGTGGGATCTGATACAAATAGATGGAAGAAAGAAAACTGTAGTGAGGGCCCTGCCGCTCGATGCAGAAGATCTGGATACAGAGTCCATAATAGAAATAGACATGTTAACGAGGGAGAACGCGGGAGTTGAGCTTGACGATATAGTGATAGTGACAAAAGCTGACCTTGAGAAGGCAAGCAGGATAACCCTTTGTCCGAGAAACAAGGCATTTCTCTACGACCCGGCCAAAAGCAAGTATATCTGCAACAGGCTTGAAGGGCTTGCCGTAACAGCTGGAGACAGGGTATCGGTTAAAGTGTCTGCCGCCAAGACCGAAGATTTCGACGTACTTACAGCCCTACCTGAGCAATCTGTGATCATTGCCCAGAAAACCCGTATGGACCTTATACAGAGGCCGAGGACCAAGGTGGATGAGGAACGGATTTCCTATGCTGACATAGGTGGACTTTCAAGCCAGATAGAAAGAATAAAAGAAATTCTTGAAGTTCCGATACGCTTCCCCCTGCTCTTTGAGAAACTCGGGGTAAAACCTCCCAGAGGAGTGCTTCTTACCGGCCCACCGGGAAGCGGAAAGACCCTGCTCGCAAAAGCCATAGCGTTTGAAACCAATTCAAATTTTCAGGTGATAAACGGTCCCGAGGTAATTCACAGATTCTACGGAGAAAGTGAAGCCAAGTTGCGCCAGATATTTGAGAACGCCACTAAGAACCAGCCGTCGATAATATTCCTAGATGAACTCGACGCCATAGCCCCCCGCAGGGACAAGGTTACGGGAGACGTGGAAAAAAGAGTGGTGGCCCAGCTTCTCTCCCTGATGGACGGACTCATAAACCGAGGGAACGTTACTGTTATCGCGGCCACCAATCTTCCGGACATGCTTGATCCTGCACTGCGCCGCCCGGGCAGATTCGACAGAGAAATTTACCTTCCTGTTCCCGATACCAAGGCCCGCTTTGAGATATTCCAGGTTCACTCAAGAGGAATGCCGCTTTCAAATGACGTGGACCTGCAGAGACTGTCCGAACTTTCAAGCGGTTATGTGGGAGCCGATATAGAGAACCTTTGCAGGGAAGCGGCAATAAATTCCCTTTCGAATATCCTGCCGGATATGGAGGAGAACTCCGTTTCGGACATCGGGCACAGCTTCCCCGTTGAAGTTAGCATGGAAAACTTTCTTGAGGCACTTCGCAACATACATCCTTCGGCGATAAGGGAAATAGTGGCCGAAATACCAAAAACCTCCTGGAATGACGTGGGAGGCCTTAATGACGTAAAAGAGGCACTGATCGAATCTGTTGTATCGCCTATGAAGCACAGAAACTTCTACGAGGCTCTGGACGTAACATCACCTAGAGGGATACTGCTTCACGGTCCGCCGGGAACCGGAAAGACCCTGCTCGCAAAAGCTCTTGCCAACAGAACGGATGTCAATTTCATCTCTATAAAAGGTGCGGAGCTTCTCTCAAAGTATGTGGGGGAATCGGAGCGCGCTGTAAGGGAAATTTTCAAAAAGGCAAAGCAGGTCTCTCCCTGTATAATGTTTTTCGACGAGATTGATGCTCTTTGTCCAAGACGCACCGAATCAAACCCGACTCGCGTGAGCGAGAGGGTAGTAAGCCAGCTGCTTGCAGAGATTGACGGGGCTGAAGAACTGCCGGATGTTCTTGTGCTGGCAGCGACAAACAGAATAGATATGATAGAGCCGGCACTTCTAAGGCCGGGGAGATTTGATTTGATGGTCAGGATTCCGACTCCTGCAAAACAGGAAATTCTTGAGATCCTGAAAATCCACACCCATAAAAAACCTCTCGGTAAAGACATAAAAATTTCTGTGCTTGCAGAAGAGCTTGAGGGCAGAACCGGAGCAGACGTAAAACTCGTATGCAACAGGGCATCTCTTCATGCGATAAAAGAGCATCTGGAAAAATACAGAAAAGTCATAAAGCTCTGCAGAAGAC
>JAPOSJ010000051.1 GCA_026709745.1 Candidatus Dadabacteria bacterium
ACTTGCTTCCAAGATCAATGAGCTCCCCGAGCTTTGATATGCCCCTTCCAAAAATCACTTCAAATTCCGCTTCCCGAAAAGGCGGAGCGACCTTATTCTTCACAAGCTTCGCCCTGACTCTGTTGCCTATGATGCGGTCGCCGTCCTTAAGAGACCCGATGCGCCTTATATCAATTCTCACAGATGAGTAGAACCGAAGCGCGTTGCCCCCAGTAGTTGTCTCTGGATTCATGTACGCCGGAACCCCGATCTTCATACGAAGCTGATTAACGAAAATTACTATGGTCTTGGAGCGACTTACATTGGCCGTTATCTTGCGAAGCGCCTGCGACATCAGCCTTGCCTGAAGACCCACATGAGTATCTCCCATTTCTCCTTCAATCTCGGCGCGGGGCGTAAGGGCAGCAACCGAATCAAGCACTATGAGATCAACCGCGTTACTTCTTATCAGTGTATCGATAATTTCAAGGGCCTGTTCTCCAAAATCAGGCTGCGAAATAAGAAGATCCTCAACCTTAATGCCTAGTGCCGCAGCGTAGCTTGTGGAAAGAGCGTGTTCGGCATCGACAAACGCGGTTATTCCCCCCGACTTCTGCGCCTCAGCAATGGCGTGGAGCGCTATGGTAGTCTTGCCAGAGGCTTCAGGTCCATAAACCTCAATGATCCTGCCTCTGGGAAAACCCCCGATGCCAAGAGCTATATCAAGTCCCAAGCAACCCGAGGTGATAACCGGAATGTCGGAGAGCGAACTGTCATCCCCGAGTCTCATTATCGAGCCCTTTCCGAACTGCTTTTCTATCGTGTCAATAGCAACGCCTATATTCTTGTTCTTCTCATCAGTCTCGCTCATTGCATACTGGTCTCCGTTATGATTCCTACAATTCCCAAAATATTATTTTACATAATCCAGGCAGAACTTCCTAACCATGTCTATAGCTGTTGAAGACGCAAAGCTCTTTATTTCATCCCTGCTTCCCGTGAAATTTCTTTTCTCGCATAAAGTCCCTGAAGACTCATGGCTTAACCCGAACCAGACAGTACCTACAGGCTTCTCCGGGGTACCGCCTCCCGGACCCGCAATTCCGGATATGGAAATCCCTATGTCGCTTCCGAAAAGCTCTCTTGCACAATAGGCCATCTCGGAAACAACCTGCTCGCTCACCGCTCCGAACCGGGCAAGCTTATCCGCACTTACTCCCAGAAGTTTTTCCTTTGATTCGTTGCTGTAAATCACCGCTCCACCCAGAAAGTAAGCTGAACTTCCCGGAATGTCGGTAAAACGGCTAGAGAAGAGCCCTCCGGTACAGGACTCTGCAACAGATAGGGTCAGGTCTTTTTCAAGCAAAAAAGATGAAGTGACCTTTTCCAAGGATTCGTCCTGCCGGGAGAAGAGAAAATACCCCAGTTTTTCTTTTGCCTGAGCACAGACATCGTCCAGTATCGAATCGAGTGCCTCACTGTCATCACCCGAGGCCGTAAGCCGGAGATGAACCTCGGGCAGGCGGATTCTGTATCCGACATTAACCCCTTCTGTGGATAAGCCCCTCAGTTTTTCTGCCACCTCAGATTCGCCGAGCCCGAAGGTCCTTAGCACCCTAACGCGCAGGACAGTTCCTCTTTCAGCGGTGTTGCTTATATCGGGGAGAACATGCTCTCTGAACATATGTCTGAACTCCCTCGGGACACCGGGGAGAAAGTAGAATTTCGAGTTGCCGGAGAGAAAACTGAACCCTGCTGCCGTGCCGACAGGATTTTCGATGACCGTCACTTTTTCAGGAAACATGGCCTGTTTTTGATGGTGAATGTTGGGCTCTCTACCCCTTTGCTTAAGTTTCTGGGAGATATCCTGATAAACCGCCGGATTGAAAACAAGAGGAGTTCTGAGAAACTTCGAGGCGGCAAGTGCACTCAGATCATCCTCCGTGGGACCCAGCCCTCCCGTAACTATGACAAATCGGGCTCTTGTGGAAGCCGTGGCAAAAGAAGCGAGAATATCCTCAAGGTTATCTGCAACCGTGCAATGGTATCTAATCCCAATACCAGAAGAAGACAGT
This sequence comes from Candidatus Dadabacteria bacterium, assembly GCA_026709745.1. Classification (GTDB taxonomy): domain Bacteria; phylum Desulfobacterota_D; class UBA1144; order Nemesobacterales; family Nemesobacteraceae; genus Nemesobacter. Next base: position 2,055 of record JAPOSJ010000051.1, read on the forward strand.
TCCGCGGCCACCCAGCTGAAATTGGTATCCCGGGTTAAACCACTCATCAGCTCGTTTCCGGTTGTTATCACCTCAACACACATTACAGTGTAATTCTAACTGGAAACAAAACCCCGAGGGAAAATATATAGAGATGGCAAGATGGATAAGTTTTTTTTCAAATATCAAAATATATGGAAGCTACTTAACAAGTATCACGCGTTACAATCTGAAAAACCTGCCGGTTGATGAACAGATTCGCCTTGTAAAAGATCTGTGGGACAACATCGCCTCTGACCAGAACCCCATTTCTCTTTCATATGCACAGAAAGCCGAGACTTAGAGAAGGCTTGACGCTTACAAAGTGACTAAATATCTAGGGAGACCTGCAGATGAGTCATCTCGGAAATTCGCAAAACTGTAAGTTTCAAAATCCGGTTCTGCGAAGAACAACTGCGGGCATTATCAATAGAGCCGGACAAGTACCTGAAGACAGAGATTAGCGTAAACACCCGCCAGAACGTCATCCATAACGATACCGTATCCCCCTGGGAGTCCCTCGGCCCTTCTTATCGGAAAGGGTTTTGCTATATCGAAAAACCTGAAAATGAAAAAGCCGAGTGCAAGGTTAAGCGAATCTGGCGTCACAAAAAGCATGCATACAAAAAATCCGCACACCTCGTCAATCACAACTTCAGGCGGGTCTTTTTTTCCAAGAACCGAAGCGCAACGACCGGCAACCACAAAAGATATAAGGGTAAGCCCCAGTGTGAATACAAAATAAGAAATTCCGTCTGTAAAGAAACTCAGCAGATAAACAACTCCGACCGCCCCGAGAGTCCCGACTGTTCCCGGGGCTCCGGGAGCATAACCCAACCCGAAAAAAGTTGAAAAAACAACCCAGATTCTGTCTATTAAGGCTACTCCTCTAAAGAACCGTGCACGGTCACAGATGC
>JAPOSJ010000169.1 GCA_026709745.1 Candidatus Dadabacteria bacterium
TTCAAGAATCCTGAAGGAGAACTTCGGAAAATCCTGCACGCTTTGGGCACCAAGCGCCTTTTCCATTACTGATACAGAAAGGGGACCCTGAATGGCGATCTGTGCGTAGGCAGAGCTTGAATTGGTCACCTCAACGTCCAGCCCCCCGCAGTTTCCGCCTATCCAAGAAAAGACCTTGTCCGTATTGGAAGCGTTCACACAGATAAGGAAATGCTCGTCTGAGAACCTGTAGGTTATAAGATCGTCAACCACACCTCCGTCAGGATAGCAGAAAAAACCGTAGCGGGCCCGTCCGTAGCGAAGTCCTGCCATGTCGTTAGTGTTAAGCCTCTGGCAGAGCATCTCAGCATGAGGCCCATTAATTTCTATTTCTCCCATGTGGCTCACGTCAAAAAGGCCGCAGGCTCTTCTCACCGCCATGTGTTCTTGCCTTATTCCATCGAACTGAAGAGGAAGCTTCCACCCGGCAAAATCTATCATCCGCGCCCCGGAACTCCTGTGGGTTTCGTATAAAGGGGTGTAAGTCATGCATTAAATTAAACATCCAAAAAAATAGACTGTCAAAATATGGGCGGGCAGGCACATGCAGAACATCCTCTACCAGAAGTCACGGGCAGTGCGCAGGCTTTGTCTGCCTAGGGTTTTTTGTTATAATCGGTAATGAGTCGCGGATTGTCTAAATTGCGCGAACCCCACGGACAACAAATGAAAAACCTTTTTTTTCCCGCAGGCGCACAGCCTCTTTTCTCCTCCTCGGACTTTGAAGGATTCTTCGGCCTTATGGTAGACAATATTGTCCAGTACATTCTGGTCATAATACTGCTCACGGGTGTTCTGGGGCTGCAAAGGGAATTTGTCGTATCTTCCGTTCTCCCAGCCGTAGCCATATCGATTATTATCGGCAATCTCTACTATGCACGGCTGGCGCAGTGCCTCTCAGCGGCTACCGGAAGAAAAGACGTCACTGCGCTTCCCTACGGGATCAACACGATTTCCATGTTCACATTCATCTTCCTGGTAATGGTCCCTGCGAAATTCGCGGCCGAGAACAGCGGAGCCTCTGCGGAGGATGCGGCACTTGTGGCTTGGCGTGTGGGGGTGGCAGCGTGCTTTCTGTCGGGAATCATTGAACTTGCAGGATCGCTCGTGGCCGAGAGAATCAGAAAGGCGACTCCACGCGCCGCACTTCTCACTTCCCTTGCAGGAATAGCTCTAGCGTTTCTGTGCATGGATTTTGCCGCGAGATCCTTCGCCTATCCCCTAGTCGGACTTCTCTCACTCGGAGTGCTGCTTTTCACCCTACTGTCAAGAATGAAGCTTCCACTTGGAGTTCCCGGAGTCGCTCTGGCTCTCGCTCTGGGTATAGCAACCGCTTGGCTTCTATTTGCGGCGGGATTCGTGGGGGAGACAACCGTATCCGGGACCGCGGTTAGAGAATCTCTAGGCGATATAGGATTCTATCTGCCCGTTCCAGTCGTAGGAGACCTAGTAGCAGGACTTTCTGACCCAACAGTACGCTCGGTGCTGATTCCTGTTGTAATTCCTATGGGAGTTTACAATATTCTTGGGTCTCTTCAAAACATAGAGTCCGCCGAGGCCGCAGGAGACCCTTATCCCACAGGACGGTGCCTCGCTGTTAACGGCACAGGATCAATAGCCGCAGCACTTTTCGGATCGTGTTTTCCGACCACAATATACATAGGACACCCGGGATGGAAGAAAATGGGAGCCAAAGGAGGCTACTCCGTTATAAACGGAGCTTTTTTCACCATAATCTCGCTTGCTGGTCTTGGTTCTCTGGTCGCGGCTCTTGTGCCGGTTGAAGCCGCAGGGGTGATACTTATATGGATAGGACTTGTGATGACGTTCCAGGCGTTTCAGACCACTCCCCATTCCCACTCCCCCGCAGTTGCTCTTGGACTTATACCTGCTTTAGCGGCGTGGGGAACCGTGGTGGTTTCCCAGACAGTTGCGACGGTGGGAACGGTAGTGCCGGACTCTTCTCTTACAACGCAGGCGTTTGATAACCTCAACCTGTTCGTTCTCTCGGGACTTCAGCTATCTGGAATGGTAGCTCTCTCCCAAGGATTCATGCTTTCATCGGTAGTCTGGGCGGCAACGACCGTATACCTAGTGGAACGCAGATTGCTCCATGCTGCGGCGTGGATGGGGTCGGGAGCAGTAATGGCGTTTTTCGGCTTAATCCACGCGGGGGAAATCTCAGCAGCGGGAAACCTTTACTCTCCGGGATTTGCAGCGGGAGCCAGATGGGCAGCCGGATATGCGCTTGTGGCCGCATTTTTCATGATAGTCTACTATGCTAACCGCAGTAATGAGGAGAAAACCAGCACCGGAGAATAAAAAACTTTTCGGAATATTGAGAGTGAACAGCAGATCAGAAAGAGTGCGAAATTTCTACTCCGACCTTTACGGGGAATACGGTCCACAGAACTGGTGGCCCGCGCAGACAAAGCTTGAGTGCGCCGCGGGAGCTATACTTACGCAGAACACTTCTTGGAAGAACGTTGAAAAGGCGATAGAAGCTCTCAGGGAAAATTTCATGCTCTCAGCCGAGAAGCTGAAAACGGTTCCGCACGAGTCCCTAGCCACCCTGATACGCCCCTGCGGATACCATAACCTAAAGGCGAGGAGGCTAAAAAATTTCATCGATTTTCTATTTGCATATTACGGAGGAGTGATGGAGAACATGCTTGGAGAGGACACGAAAAAACTCAGGGAAAAACTTCTCTCCGTAAACGGAATCGGCGAAGAAACGGCTGACTCAATACTACTCTATGCGCTAGGCAGGCCTGTGTTCGTGGTCGATAACTACTCCCGCAGGATTCTCCGCCGCCACCACTTGACCCCCGAGGGAGCAAGCTACTCGGAAATCCAGAGATTCTTTATGGGAAGTCTTCGTGGCGATGCGGAAATTTTCGGAGAATACCACGCACTCATAGTGAAAACGGGAAAA
>JAPOSJ010000057.1 GCA_026709745.1 Candidatus Dadabacteria bacterium
CTCTGCTTTTCTACTCTAAGAATCTGAACGCAAGACTCCTCGGCTACGAGACGGCGAAGACCGTTGGTATCGATATAGAGAAAACAACCAGACATCTCATAGTCCTCAGTTCCCTCATAATCGGAGCGAGCGTGGCCGTAAGCGGCGTCGTGGGATTTGTCGGACTTATAATTCCGCACTCGGTAAGACTGCTGATCGGGGTGGATCACCGCCGGCTTCTGCCGGCAAGTTTTATCGCCGGGGCCATATTTCTGCCCGTAGCAGACCTTATATCAAGAACCATAATGAGCCCCCAAGAGCTTCGCCTCGGAATAATTACTTCTTTCATCGGAGTTCCTTTCTTTGTGTTTCTGCTGAGGAAAAATTTCAGCGGGAGAGGAATCACGTAGCATGACAGACAAATCAATAAAAACATCAGGACTCAGTTACCGCGTAAACGGAAAAACTATAGTTGACGACGTAAGCTTCGAGATCAAAAGAAACGAGTTTCTGGGCATAGTCGGCCCAAACGGCGCCGGGAAGTCCACACTTCTCCGTCTCCTTGTCCGGATAATTGGTTCCACGGCTGGATGTATCCTGCTTGACGGAAAGGATATATCATTATATGAAGCAAAAGAGCTTTACAAAAAAATATCGTTTCTCCCGCAGACATCGTATTTTGATTTTCCGCTGAGCGTGCTGGAGGTAGTTCTTACGGGAAGGTATCCCTACCTGGGAATTCTTGAGAGTGAAAGCAAGCAGGACATAGAGCATGCCGAGCACTGCCTTTCACTTGTGGACATGGAGGGGTTTTCCCGCAGAAAAGTAACGACTCTCTCGGGAGGAGAACAGCAGAGAGTATCGATCGCGAGGGTTATTGCACAGGGGGCCGATTTTATTTTCCTTGACGAGCCATCTTCCCACCTTGACATACATCACAAGTTTGCGCTCATGGAACTGTTTGAGTCATTAGCGCAAGAAGGAAAAGGGGTCGTGGCCGTTCTCCATGACCTTGATCTTGCGAGCAAGTTCTGCGAAAGAATCCTTGTACTTGAGAATGGGCAAGTCGCATCTCTGGGAGAACCGTTACACGCGCTCTCCGAGAAACTTCTCTCATCAGTATTTAAAGTAAGGGGTTCATGGGATCCTGGAAGCAAAAATCTTTTTGTTTTCCGGTAAGCACGGTAAAGCTAGATATCGGTTTTTACACTTTTTGAAACGATGATTTGACAAAAAATTCGATCAACTATATTGTGTTTCCTAGTTTTATTAGGGCCCATAGCTCAGTTGGTTAGAGCAGCGGACTCATAATCCGTCGGTCCCTGGTTCGAGTCCGGGTGGGCCCAGAATTGAGAAACAGAGAGACCATGAAGGTCAATAAAGAGAAAACCGAAACAACCCTCTCCGAAAGCCCCAGAATCCAGATTTCCCTGAGAGGCAAATCTGGATTGGTTCGCCTGAAATAAACAATGATGGGACAGCGTATCGAAAGCCTACAGAAACTCGAGACAGTTGACCTGAGAATAAGAGAGTTAGAGGAAGGGCTTAAAAGATACCCCGATGAAATCAATAGCCTTAAAAAAGACCTCCTAGAAAAAAAAGAATCTATAAGTCTGAAGGAAACCACCCTCTCAGAGCTCAAAGCGCAAAGGGATAGTCTAGAATCCTCTCTTCGTTCTAATCAGGAATCCATAAAGAAATCCGAGGAAAGACTGTTTGCCATAAAGACCCATAAGGAATACGAAGCACTTCAAAAGGAAATAACCGATACCAGAAAGGAAAACCTTGAAATGGAAGACCGGACAATCTCCGTAATGGCGGAGATCGAGGAGACCGAAACAACTCTTGTCGGAGAGAAAGAAAACTACGCGACTCTGGAAGAGCAATATGCGAAGCAGATTGCGGAAAAAGAAAAAAAGATTAAAGAACTCGAGATTTCTCGCAAACCGGCGGAGCGTGAAAAAAATGAAATCCTGTCCACTGTAGACCCGAAAATACTCCCGATTTACGAAAGAATCTTCAGAAAAAATAGCAGGGCGCTTGCACTTGCCGAGAACGAGAAATGCACGAGCTGCAACATGAACATCCCGCCTCAGCTCTTCAACGAAATACTGAAACAGGCAGTACTGGTCCAGTGCCCTAGCTGCAAGAAGATTCTTTACACAAACCCATAACCGCCCATTCGGTTCTAAATCAAGAACATGCTCTCAGAAAAAACAACTGAAGTGTATATAGATGGAGCCTCAAGGGGAAACCCGGGAAAATCCGGCATCGGGGTTCTTGTGATCCGCCCGGACGGAACAAGAGAGGAAATAAGGGAGTATATAGGCACGGGAACAAACAACGAGGCGGAATACAAGGCACTAATAAAAGCCCTCGCTTATCTGGTGGCTGAAACTAGCCCCGAGGTAAAAATCCACACCGACTCCCAGCTTGTAGCAAGCCAGATGAACGGGCTCTGGAAAGTAAAGGACTCAAAACTCAGAATTCTTTACTCAGAAGCGAAAAAGCTCGTCTCCTCACTCCTTGCAGTCAAAATAGAATATATCCCCAGAGAGAAGAATACCGAAGCCGACAGTCTTGCGAACGAGGCGATCGACAGATATGTTAACTGTTAGCGAGTCGGCTGTGCGGTCGCCTGCGGCTTGTACGCAGGAGGAAAGTCCGAGCTTCACAGGGCAAGGGCGCTGGTTAACGACCAGGTGTCGCGAGACAACGGAAAGTGCAGCAGAAAGTATACCGCCTGGGCGCCGCAGGCGTCCCGGTAAGGGTGAAAAGGTGGTGTAAGAGACCACCGCTCCGAAAGTGATGGAGGAGGCAAGGTAAACCCCGTCCGAAGAAAGACAAATAGGAAAACACCCGGACAACTGTCCGGGCAGGGCGACCCGTCCTGGTTTTCGGGTAGTCGCTTAAGGTATCCTGGCAACAGGTATCTCAGATGGATGCTCGTACTTGCCAGAACTCGGCTTCCAGGCTGAC
>JAPOSJ010000046.1 GCA_026709745.1 Candidatus Dadabacteria bacterium
CGAAGATTATCTGAGAGTACATTCATCGCCCGAAGTTGGACACAAAGAACCGGTGTCGCGGGACGCCGCATTTGCCAGAAGCAGGATAATAGAACAGGCACTAAGGAGGCTTGACAGTATCATAATCGAGGAGAAAAAAGGATATATACGGAAAAGATACCAGAAACTCAGAAGCAGGGTACGGGAGATAGATGGCACTCGGTCTGCTAACATATACAAACAGTTTGATTCCCTATGGCGGGATTTTATTGAGGATATTTTCTTGTCTCTTCCCGCTCGCAGACGGGAACAGATAACTGATGCGGCACTCAGCAGACTTCCTGCCCAGGCGGGACTCTACGATGAAGATGCTAGGAGAAAAACCCTGAATGCCTTCAGGGATGAGATCATATGCGAGTCTCTCAGCATAAGCAATGTCTTTACTAAGTAACATGGCCACAAAAAAACGCATCGCCACGGGTTGTAAAAAATGCTCCGGGAGTGGATATTTAATCTCTTCTGAGAGTGGTCAGTATGCCCGTGCGGAGGTCTGCGGATGTGTTACCGAATGCAGCGATTGTGATGGGTTGGGGACTGTATTTTCGGTGAATGAAAGGGGCTACAGGTATCTTGAGCGCTGCGAGGCTTGCGGGATGGCGAGGCTTAAGGTTAGAAGATACAACAATGCAAAGATTCCTTGGAAGTACGCCGGCATCTTGCAGTCAGACGACATAGACCCATGTGACAGCAGCCAGTTTGAGGCAATGACCTACATAAAGTCATTTGTTGATAAATATCCACAGGAAAAAGGTTTTCTTCTTATGGGAGGTCCAGGTCTCGGCAAAACACGCCTTGCTGTGGGGGCCATAGCGGAGCTTACGCTTAAGAAGGCGGTTGAGTGCGTGTTCACTGATTTTTTCTTTCTGCTTGGAGATTTGCGCAAAGCCTATTCCGAAGGAATTCCCGAAAACGAAATAATAGGGCCGCTCATAAACGCTGAAATCCTCGTTATAGATGAGATGGGAAAAGGCAAAAGTTCAGAGTGGGAGCAGAACATACTCGACCAGCTTATTTCCAAGCGCTATAACTCCTCAAAGAAAACCCTTGTTACCACAAACTATGTGGCAAGGGAGTTGCTTTCCAGAAAAGATGCAAACAAAACCGATATCCTTGAGAACAGGGTGGGGAATAGGATAGCTTCTAGGCTCTATGAGATGTGCACTCTGCTTTTCATCGAAGGAAGCGACTACAGGAAAAGCTATATCTCGATGTAGAGTTTACTGCCTCAAGAAAGATTAAATAATGGCTGCTGTGCTAATGTACCAACCTGATCTACCCTGATTGTGTACAAGATCCCGTCTCTCCAGTCTCTGGGTTCTGCTGACCTTTCGCTCTTAAACAATACAAATGCAGATGCATCAAGTCTGGGGATAGCTTCCCAGTTTGCTTTTATGTGAAGCACGAAATCCCTTCAATTGGTTATAATTATATTATGAGTTTTCAACAGTCAATTAAGACTTGTATGGCAAAATATGCTGTTTTCTCTGGTCGTGCGTCAAGAAGAGAGTTTTGGTGGTTTTATCTTTTTGCACTTTTAATAAATTCGGGAGCGTCAACTGTTTATGAAATTACAAGCACATCAACAACTTCCGAACCTGAGATAATAATAATATATCTGATTTTTACCTTGATTTTTCTCTGTGGTCAGATTGCTTTGTTCTGTCCTTGGATTGCAGTTACTACAAGGAGATTACATGACACTGGAAGAAGCGGTTGGTTGCAGTTAATACCTATTGTGTCGTTGTTTTGGCTCGCACAGGACACTCAAAAATCGGATAATAAATATGGCCCTTATGAAAACATTAATGTCTGACATGGCACTTCTTATCCGCAAGCGCGGCGGCCGTAATCGATTCGGCGAGTGGACAGAGCAACTGTCGGAGCTGATAGAGCTTTATTTAGTAATCTGTACAGCAAACAGCCTGAAACAGAATGGTCAGAAATTCCAGTATTTCGAGTAAGTCCTTCTGATTTCGGTGACCGTGTACTCGCAGGTCGTCCGCTTGAGATCAAACCCGGTATCCGAAGTCTTAAGATCAAGAATTTCTTCTACGACCGATAGTATAATCGGCCCCATCTCCGCCGTGTTGTAGCCTCCTTCGAGTAAAAAGGCAATATTTCCCCGACAGTGTTTCTCGGCAAGCCTCATAACGAATCTCGTAAGTTTCGAGAAACCTTCCTGGGTAACCAGCATTCCTCCGAGAGGGTCGACATGGTAAGAGTCAAATCCAGCGGATATGAGGATGAATTCCGGGGCGTATTGTTCCGCCACGGGTTCGAGTATCTGTTTGAATATTCTGAGATAATCATCATCTCCAAGCATTGAGGGGCAGGGAACATTAACAGTGTATCCGAGCCCGTCTCTGTATCCGAGTTCCTTGAGGCTTCCGGTGCCTGGATAAAACGGAAACTGGTGCACGGAAAAATAAAGCACTTTATTGGAATCGTAAAAGATGTGCTGTGTGCCGTTTCCATGATGCACGTCCCAGTCTACGATCAAGACCTTTCGAAGACCATGGTTGGCCAGCAGGTGGGCCGCCGTGACGGCCACGTGATTAAACAGACAGAATCCCATTGGCTTGTCGTGTTCTGCATGATGTCCTGGAGGACGGGCCAGTACAAATGCAGTGTCAATCTTATCTGAGAGAATGCTATCCACCGAGCATATGAGTCCCCCGGAGCCCGCAAGTGCCGCGTCAAAAGATACCTCGCATGCCGAAGTGTCTTCATTAAGCTGAGAGAACTCCACGCCGGAGGTATTTTTGATCATGTCGAAATAGGGTCTGCTGTGCACAAGGATAATTTCTTCCTCGGTGGCTCGCCTCGTGTCGATGGGGAGAGTTTTTTCCATAAGTCCGGAACTCTCAAGCTCCTCAAGGATGCCCGTAAGCCTCTCCGTGCATTCAGGATGGC
>JAPOSJ010000006.1 GCA_026709745.1 Candidatus Dadabacteria bacterium
CGTCAAGAGTGTTGACACTGAAGATCTTCATTATCACGCCTTGGGGGGAAAATTCTATATGATCCGCAGCGAGATTTCAACATCAACCGAAGCCGAGATCACACAGCCAAGGGCCAGTTAATTATGAGTCCATCAACCCTGCACAGATCAACGCTTGGTTTGAGCCCTATATCCCACACGGACACCCGCCAGCATTTTAGATGTCGGCGCAGTCGGATCAGCACGGATGATGCAGTAAAAATGGACAAAGACTGCTACAAGTTAAAAAGTTAGAAGATTATATAGTGGAACAATTAGAGGTCTCCTGCCAAGAATTCACAATTATGCTTGCAAGCATGGTAATTTCATCATTGCTTGCAAACGGTACTTGTGCCAGTATAACTCTACCGCCCTCACCCGAAAGCTTGGCCGCCAAGTGACCACGGCCAAGTAGCTTTTCCGCTCCAGATTCATCGAGAACCAATTCTGAATTGCGACGATCTGCAACCTTAAGCACTAAACGATTTGCCAAATTCGCACGTAAATGAACCGGCATTGCCTCCTTGTCTGGACGTTGTGTGATCAAGACTAAATGAATACCGGCCGCACGTGCTTTAACTCCTAAGCGGGTCACATTTTTTTCTACCTCTTCACGGTAATCTTTAGAGAGCATCCAGTCAGCCATCTCATCATGAAAAAGCCAGATACGAGGAAGTCTGTTTTTAAGAGACACCTGTCTGTTGTATTGGCCTAATTTTTGCACCTTAATATCAGCAAATATTTGGTACCTACGTTCCATTTCATCAACAAGCTCTTCAATGGAACAAATCGCATCTTGTTGAGATGTAACCAAATTTCTATCTAAGTGTGGCATTTGTCCTAGCCATGGAAAATCAATTCCTGCCTTGGGATCAATCATTCTGACACGGGCACTCTGAGGAGAATTTGTTGCGCATATATCCAAAAGCAGATTCTGTATAAGCACACCTTTTCCGCTGCCCGTCTCTCCCGCAATCAGAGTATGTGGTCCATGCTCTTGGTAGCCAGCGAATTCTCCATCCAAATTAAGATAAAGAAGTTCCCCGTCTTCTTCACACATACCTAAAAGTAAACTTGCGTTGTTTTGGGGTGGTACAGTACCAAGCAATTCCCGTTTTCGCCATAAATCTCGCAAACTAATAACCGCTCGACTAGGACGTTTAACCATTACAATGATCTCTCCTGGTGCAGGCAACACATTGATCACGTCAATGGAGTGTGAAGTAAGAAGTTCCTGTTTGCGTTTCTCAATCTTAGAAACCGTCAGATCATCCGTTCCCCGAAACCGGACCAAAGCAGCATTCGGTGTCAGTCTAGAACTGCGAATCTCTGCTGTCATATCGTAACCTCTCAAAGCACGTTGAAGCGATTTTCCGGTCTCATGCAACCACTCAACATCCTTTTCCGTGCTAATATTGCTATGCAAACCGTCTCTCAGCCATTGACGTAGATCTTGTGGCCAATGTGAGAAATCCGGCTCAGAAAAGTCTGTAGGTATATTTTCATTCTCTTTGTCTTGGGGTATAAACCGCTCCGGATCGTCTTTCTTTGGGACAATTTCAGCTTTCTTAGGAGTCTCCATAGTTTTCTGAGGTTTAACCTCACTCCCTTGTTTATCAATTACGGAACGATTTTCTTTGAGGGGCGTTTTTGAAATAAGAGGATTATGCCAATTTTTTTTAGCTTCCTCAGGAATATCAGAATTTTGCTGTTTCCCAGTAAACACACCGATCTCATCCCTAACATCGAAATAGTCGAGCACAATCTGTTGACAGTGTGGCAACTCTCTTATAGAAGCAACGTGCGTATTAACCCCAACATCCTCGTCGTGTATAAACACATGCGAAAAACCCATGACAAGAATAGGAACAGATCCAGACCTTACCTCTTCCGACCATTTATGAAGGCTCCAACCACTAACCGGGAGATCGTTGCAGGGTTCCATGTTCTCAATCATTAGATCACCTATTCGGTGAAGCCAGATATCTTTGTCGATCCGGTTTCTCTCAGGATTAAGGGCACGGCTAATACGATTAAAGGTTTCTGCAAGCTGTTGTGCCGATTTCTTTACGTGGGTCTGGTACCCTTTCGAAGAAACATATTTTGCCTCGGAGATAGCCAATTTCAGTATATGCCTACCCTCCTCAATACATGGTGCAATAGCCATTATATCAGCAATCTTTTCTTCTTTTTGACCGAACCATGTCGCAAAATCGTCAAGGAAATACCAGCCTATATATAAACTAGCCTGAAGAATACGACTTAAGCGTTCCATACTTAACACCACACCTAGCAGTTCGTTTGAATAACGCCCATCACGTGCAGCACGCAGCACTAATTGACCGGAAAGATTAGTAGCCCGAGCAATGAAGCTGTCAGCAATTGTTTCGATTGTTTCCTTCGAGAAATCTAGATTCAATGCTTGTAATCTCTTTTGCAAAAGAACTTGGAGCAGATCCAATCTAGATGTTGTGGAAACAACAATATTTCGGTCAACGGATCTGTCATTTATATGCCGAATAACATTAATTCCAACATTCCTAAGCAAACGTCGGTCAGCAAGTTCATCATAATTCACCACCCAATCAGCAATTTCATGAGTTTGGTCAAGCAGCTTTTTAATCCCACTGTCTCTGAAGTTAGTCTCTCTCGCAGGTATAACATCTGTTAATCCGCTATCACCCCCGTCGATTACTCGATACAGAGCACTTAAATACATCTTGCATGATTTCGGTTGTGCGGGGGAAGTAAGATACACGGCCGAAGTGGCATCTCCTTTGGCAATTGGGCGGCGGCGAGACCAACGAGATGGAACATGCTTTAAGAAGTTCTGCTCAGTAATCACCGGAGTTTGAAACCATTTTTGTTTAGCGTTTCGTGCAATCACATCCTGAAGGAATACAAGATCTACA
>JAPOSJ010000216.1 GCA_026709745.1 Candidatus Dadabacteria bacterium
GGTGAAAGGATTGAAAAACCCTTGCGATATCTGGGTGCCGGAATGGTTCCCCACGATTTTTCGATGGGTGCCGGGGAGGTGGCTGACGCGGTTTTTTCTCAGCTTGCTTCAGGACTGCTGATAAATAAAGATTCTTAAAACTTTTTTGAAAAAAAACTTAAGGAGGAGATAAATTATGTCATCATATGGATACAGTTCGCGCACCGGACACTTTGTTCCACCTAGGCAGTGGGCAAGTATGAGGGTTGCTAGGGAACTTGAGAGGAAAACAGGGAAAAAGATAATTCACTTTGAAAAGGGTGATTATCAGGGACCCGATTTCGATACTCCGGAGCATGTTCTCGATGCTACAGAGAAGGCTCTTAGAGATGGTTATGTAAGATACGATCCCGGACCGGGACTTCCGGAGCTTCGGGAGGCCATAGCGGAGAAGATGCTTGAGCGGGGAAGACCCACCGAACCAGACGAGGTAATAGTGACAGCGGGAGCGAAGCACTCCCTCACAATGAACCTTCTTACCTTTCTTGAGGACGGAGACGAGGTGATATTTCCAAACCCGGGATATCCACCCGACGAGGTATGGGCAAAGTACGCAAACGCGGTGATAAAGCATACTCCGCTTAAGAAGCCCGACTGGCAGTTTGACGTGGATAGGCTTGAAGAGATGATTACCCCGAGAACCAAGCTCATCATCATAAACACCCCCCAGAGGCCAAACGGTCATTTGGTTGAGAACCCGCAGGAAATAGCCGATATGCTTGAGCGTCACCCCCAGGTGATGGTGATATCAGATGAGATATTCTCCCAAGTAACTTTCGGCAAGCCACATCTGTCGATCTCCTCAATAGAGAGCATACGCGACAGAGTCATCTGCATAGACACATTCTCAAAGACCTGGGCGATGACGGGATGGAGAATAGGTTGGACCGTGGCTCCAAGGCCGGTTATCGATAAGCTCTCAATATTCCTTCAGGACTCCATAACGAACGTCGCTGCATTCATACAGAAAGCTGCGCACGCCGCGATCACGGGACCGCAGGACTGGGTCGAAAATAAGCTTGTTCTGCTTGAGCAGAAAAGGGACAGGATGGTTGCTGGGCTAAATGGTGTTCCGGGCATAACATGTGATACTCCCGACGGGGCATTTTACGCCTTCGCCGACATCTCAGGTACGGGACTTAGCTCCCAGGAGTTCACCGACAGGCTTGTTGAGCGGGCAGCGGTTGCGGTTGTGGCCGGTACGGCTTTTGGAAGTGAAGGAGAGGGTTATGTCCGTGTTACCTATGCGTGCTCTGACGACGATATAGATGAAGGAATGAAGAGGATGAGAGAAGCAGACCTTTCCTGAAAATTTTTCCCGCGCGGGCTTTTGATCGTCTGCGCGGGAACTGTCTTTAGTTGGGGAACAGTGGATGTTTGCAGCAAGTGTAAACACAGGGACTTTGAGGTGTTCACTTGTTCTGCCGATAACGCTTGACTCTCTTATTTCGGGGCACTCTGTATAAATGGGAACGTCTGGAATTCAAGTCGGGGCGCAATCCAGAATCCGCACTTCATATGATCTGTGCGTTTGCGAATTATTTTCATAACCTAGGCGCCAGGTACGTGCTTATCAGAGTGGAAAAGCAGAATGGTTGTCCTAAGCTCCTACCCAAAAGTAAGAGTTAAATCTGTTATAAAATATCCAAGATTTTTAAAGCAATATTAATTAGAATAGTTCCATGATACTTTCCGTACTAACCTGAATAATGTAGAACCTGCACAGCCAGCCTGCTGGGTAGCTCTTAAATCCTCAAATCTCTCAGTTATTGATCCGGCTCTAAGAGTTTTAGAAAATCTCCGAAGATTATTATGGATTCGGGCTTACTGGAAAGGCCTCCTGAAAATGCATCTCGGAGTAGAAACCAGAAATACCGGCTGAACAAGCGCGCCAAGAAACTTCTGTCTATTAAAGCTGACCCGAGGCAATGACATGCGTTGTGTGGCAGATATCCAGATTCTATTTTGATTTGGCAGCGCACCGCTTTTTTATATTTCCGATTTTCAAAGGCTTGCCCATTTTTCCAATTTGTTTATCTTTGATTAATTGGTTTTTTGCTGGGAGGGCAGTTTGCAGCGAAGCAATTTTAAGGGACGGACAAAAATGAACTTTAAAAGAAAATTTCTTTTTCCCTCGGTAATTCTGCTTTCCCTGCTTCTCATCATAGCCTGCTATAAGAGTCCTGTTACAAACAGAACCCAGTTCATAATTTTTCCCGAGGCATTTGAGATAGGTCTTGGCATGAGTGCCTATGAAAATATGCTTGAGACCGAGAAGATATCTCGCGACCCCCGTTACAATCAGGTGGTCAGCAGAGTCGGAGGGCGTATAGCAGCAGTTTCCCACAAACCCAATTTGCGATGGCAGTACACGGTTTTCGATAACGATAAGCAGGTAAACGCCTTCGCACTGCCGGGTGGAAAAATAGGAGTTTATACAGGGATGATGCCCGTTGCGAAAACTGATGCCGGGCTCGCCACCGTGATAGCCCACGAAGTTGCCCACGCTACGGCACGACACGGCGGCGAGAGAATGACTCTCGGGATTCTGCTCGAGATGGGTTCTGCTGCACTAGCCGCGGCCATGAAAAAAAAGGATGAGAAGACCGTAAGCAGAGTTCTTGCGGCCTATGGGATTGGCAGCGCTCTTGTTGTCGCGCTGCCATTTTCAAGAAGGCAGGAGGCAGAGGCGGACAGGATAGGTCTTGTATACATGGCAAAAGCGGGCTACGATCCGCGCGAGGCTATTCCCTTCTGGGAGAGGATGGGTGCCGCGGGCAAGGGTTCTCCGCCCGAGTTTCTCTCCACCCACCCAGGGTACAGGACTAGGATAAGA
>JAPOSJ010000011.1 GCA_026709745.1 Candidatus Dadabacteria bacterium
ACCAGAAGCCTTTCAAGTTCATCCATCTGCTCGCTTGACATGCCCTGTACTTCTCGCCTGTCAGTAACCCCGCAAAGCAACACTCCGCCGTTTGTATTTGCAAACGCAGCCATCTCATCAGCCCAGTCGTTGCGACCTGGACTCTTGGGGCGATTTCCCTCAAACACAACCTGCTTGAATTCCCAGTGGCTATCCTCACCCAGTGCCAGATGCTCTATGATATGCTCGCTACTGTAGATCATTATGGATAAATTATACTTCAAGAATTGAAAAAACAATCCTTGTAACACTTTCTAGAATAACAATGCTATTCGACTCTGATAACAAAGATTGATAAAACCTGTTATCAGAGTATTTTCTTCACAGGACGGGTATAACAAAATTAGTGTCTCGCCAACACATGAGCTAGGGAATCTCATCTGGCCTTTACCAGTCACACAAGCAAAGTCGTACGTGAAGCGTTGCGACTTTTGATAAAGGCAGAGACTTTATATAATTCATCCATGGCCGAAAACACAGATATTATTGCAAGAACTGAAAATTCTGTCTGCACGCTTATCCTGAACCGTCCGGAGAAAAGAAACTCTCTTACTCGCAATACTCTGGAACTGCTGAAAAACACGTTAGAGCAACTCGAAAAAAAATCTGATATAAGATGTATCGTTATAAGAGGAAGCGGGGACAGAGCTTTTTGCTCAGGTTACGACATAGGATCAATATCCGAAGAAGAAATCGCTATAGAAAACAGCCACCCCCTCATTGAAGCCATGGAGGCCGTAAAATCCTATCCCCTTCCAGTGATAGCGATGATAAACGGCCATGCTTTTGGAGCCGGTCTTGAACTTGCAGCAACATGCGACCTCAGGGTATGTGTGGCCGATGCCAAACTCGCTATTCCCCCAGTAAAACTTGGAGTGACTTATCATTACGGAGGAATAAAGCAGTTTCTTAATCTAGTGGGTCCCGGGTTTACAAGGGAACTTTTTCTTACAGGAAACCCCGTCAGTGCGGAAAAGGGACTGCAAAAGGGACTTGTCGATTATGTCGTGCAAAGAGATAAGCTTGAGGAATTAACCTACGGACTTGCGGCAGAGATAGGAGAAAATGCACCGCTTCCCATGATATCAATGAAGAGGATGATAAACATCTGGGAAGAGGGAGGCCCGCTGTCGGAGAAAAACGAAGAGCTTATAAGATCGCTTCTTGCTGAGGTGCGAGGAAGCAGCGATGCGAGAGAAGGGAAAAAAGCCTTTTTCGAGAAAAGAAAGCCTGTTTTCAAAGGGAAATAGCGTTTTTCACTATTCAGTCTCCGTAACCGAACTCCTTTATCAGAACATCTCTCTGGGTCCAGTTTTCTTTTACTTTCACCCAGAGTTCAAGAAACAGCTTAACTCCCAGTATCTTTTCAATTTCAACCCTGGCTTCAGAACCGATCTGCTTGAGCATGCCTCCGCCCTTTCCTATCAGAATCCCCTTATGACTTTTTCTCTCAACGTAGATTTCCGCATTTGCCCTGATCAGTTTTTGCTCTGTATCTTCACTCCACCCCGAAATCACCACAGCAACCTTATAGGGAATTTCCTTTCTAGTGAGGTTAAACACCTTCTCCCTTATGAGTTCGCTTACATAAAAAATCTCGGGCTGATCAGTGAATACATCATCTGGGAAATATTTTGGCCCTGCAGGCAGATTTTTTTTGAGAATCTGTGTGAGCTCATCCACCCCGTCACCCATAAGAGCCGAGATGGGAATTATTTCAAGGAATTTTCCTGAAAATCTTTCAGCAGCTGACAGTATCGACAGGAGTTTTGATTTCTTTATCCTGTCGATTTTGTTGACGACAAACACGGAGGGTTTGCTTAGCATTTTCAGTATTGATTCATCAGCTGCACCGAAAGGCTTTTCAACGTCTGTGACAAACATATGAAGATCGGCGTCCGATAGAGCACCGCTCACAGCCCGGGCCATTGATTTTCCAAGCCTGGTTTTGTCCCTGTATACGCCGGGAGTGTCGAGGAAAATAAGCTGGGAATCCTCAAAAGTCCTTACGCCCAGAATCCTGTTTCTCGTTGTGCTGGGCTTATCCGAAACGGCTGAAACTTTCTCTCCGACAATTGAGTTTACAAGCGTAGATTTGCCCACGTTTGGGCGGCCAACCACGGAAATAAAACCCGATCTGAAGTTCTCTCTTAAATGCTCATCCGTCATCTAAAATCACCTCTGTTCTGCAAACAATTCTTAATCTTCCCGGTATAATTTACCGCAAACTTTTTAACACAAAAACCCATGTGTCGCCGGTAAAAACAATAACGATACTGGCACGTAATAACATGACTCGCTACGGAAAGTCTATACGTCCGGTTATTCACTGGTTCAGAAAAGATCTAAGACTTACTGACAACCCCGCACTCTCAAGTGCTGCTGAATCTGGCCATCCAGTGGTGGCAGTTTACATATTTGAAGATGGATATTCTGACCCTTGGGCACCCGGCAGCGCCAGCAAGTGGTGGCTTCACTACAGCCTCAAAACACTCAACCAATCCCTAAAGGCTCTTGGAAACAGTCTCGTTCTGCGTAGGGGGCAACCGCAAGAAGTTCTGTCAGAGCTTGTGACTGAAACCGGTGCAACTGAAGTATACTGCACCTCACTTACAGAACCGCATGCAATCAAGGTCGATTCAGAACTAATTCATATTTTTAATAAACTCAGTGTTAGATTCAGGATATTTGACGGGAATCTTATTTTTTCTCCCGGATCAATTACTACAAAAAACGACGAGCCCTACAAAGTGTTCACACCTTTTTATAAAGCCTGCTTGAAAAAGCTTCCGGCACGAGCGATCCTACCTGCG
>JAPOSJ010000045.1 GCA_026709745.1 Candidatus Dadabacteria bacterium
GGCAATGTATGGACCGTCGGGAAGGTTCTCAACAGCCTGCCCGATTATGCGAAGGCTCTGCCTCATCTCCTCCATTCTGCAGAGATACCTTGCGTATGCGTCTCCTTCATTTGCAACCGGTATGTCAAACTCATAGTTTTCGTAATCAAGGTAGGGAACAGCTTTTCTTAAATCGTAGGGAACGCCGCTTGCTCTCAGTATGGGGCCGGTAATGCCAAGATCAACCGCCTGCTCTTTGTTTATGACCGCCACTCCCTTCATCCGGTCAATCCATATCTTGTTCCTCGTAAGAAGACTGTCCACCTCGTTTAAAGTCTTAGGAAATATTCTGAGGAAATTCCTTACCGTGTCAGAAAAATTTTCAGGGAGATCCTGCGGAAGACCACCTACCCTAGGATATGAAGTCGTCAGCCTTGCTCCACACACCATCTCAAGAATTTCGTAAATCCTTTCTCTTTCCTTGAAGCAGAAAAGAAAAGTGCTCATGGCACCAAGGTCCATGGCGTTTGCACCTATGCCTATGAGGTGAGACTCTATTCTCCCGAGCTCAAACATTATCACCTCGGCAACTTTTGCCCTCTCGGGAATCTCATCTTCAATACCCAGAAGTTTCTCGACGGCCAGTATGAAACCTATGTTGTTGCATATCGAGGCCAAGTAATCCATTCTGTCCGTGTAGGGAAGGCACTTCTGATAGGTGATATCCTCGCAGAGTTTCTCTATACCCCTGTGAAGATAGCCGACGTGTGGAACAGCTTCAGTAACTATCTCTCCATCAAGATAGAGAACTATGCGCAGAACACCATGGGTCGAGGGATGCTGTGGCCCCATGTTAAGCATCATGGTCTGCTTTCTCCTGCCGTCTGCCTGTGCAGAAGACTCCTCTGTGATTATCTCTACTCTTTCCATCACTCAAGCCCCTCGTCAAGAGCACGCTTGAAACATCTTTTCGAAGACTCCCTGTCTCTCACATCAAAATCCTTTCTGAGCGGAAAATGATCGTAATCATCCGGCATAAGTATTCTTCTCGGATCCGGATGTCCCCTGAAAGTTATCCCGAACATATCATATGCTTCTCTCTCAAGCCAGTTTGCCCCAGACCATACAGAGGTAACGGAATCGATTGCCGGATCATCCTGCTCAAGCGCAACCTTGAGTCTTATCCTCAGATTTTCTTCATAGGAATCTCCGAACCGGTGAAGCAGGTAAACAACTTCATATCTCGGAAATTTAACGGTCAAGTAGTCGACAACTGTAAGATCCGCAAGGTAGGTAAAACCGAGAGTGTTCTTAAGACGCGAGCAACACTTAACTATCGAGGCTGAAGCTACGATAAAACTACTCTCCCCACGGAATGAACTCTCCGAGAGAATGTACCCGCTAATTTTTTCCCTTATCTGATCAAAAGGTTCAGTTGGGGATGTCATACTATCGGAGGTCCTTCATTCTCTATTTTTTTCTGGATTTTCATGACGGCGTCGATTAAAGCTTCCGGTCTCGGAGGACATCCGCCTACGTAAACATCCACCGGAAGAAACTCGTCGATTCCCTGAACAACTGCGTAGCTGTCAAAAGGTCCACCACCACAAGTACACGACCCCATCGCTATCACCCACTTGGGCTCGGGCATCTGCTCATAGATTCTTCTGCAGACCGACGCCATTTTGTAGGTTATGGTCCCTGAAACTATCATCAGGTCCGCCTGCCTCGGCGAGAATCTCACTGCCTCGGCCCCAAACCTTGCGATATCAAATCTTGAGGAAAAAGTCCCCATCATCTCAATAGCACAACAGGCGGTTCCGAAAGCCATGGGCCAGAGGCTATGCTTTCTTCCCCAGTTAGCAACAGCAGAGATCTTAGTCGTAAGAAAACCGTCTCCGCCAAGAAGTGGTCCACTGCTTACTCCCATTCCAAGGCTCCTTTTTTAAGAACGTAAAAATACCCGCTCATAACAACAACGAGAAACGCCAGCACCTCTATAAGCGCCAACATCCCAAGCTCTCTGAACACGACCGCCCAGACCGCGAGGAATACGATCTCTATGTCAAACAGTATGAAGAGGGCCCCTATGAGGTAATACTTAAGTGAAATCTTCTCTCTGGCGTCTCCTCTGGGAACCATCCCCGATTCATAGGGAATAAACTTGCGCCAGCTCCCGTATCTCTTCGGACCGAGAAGGTAGGAAATGGAGAGAAGCGCCGCAGCTAAAACGATCGCTATTACTATTATCAGGAGGATGGGAACATACTGGTCTAACACAACACGGAACAGGTTATTATCAGGGAATGAATTGTCAAGAAAATCTCCCCTCACGACAATTAGGTCTTGGGGTAAGCAATGGGAAAAGGCCCACAGAATGGTTAACATATTAAAAGTTGTAGGAACATGGAAAAAGAGATCGCAAAAGCCTATGAGCTTATAAGCAATTCCCATAAAATCGTTGTTCTCACCGGGGCGGGCATATCGGCTGAAAGCGGTATTCCAACCTATAGGGGAGAAGAAGGGCTCTGGAAAAATTACGATCCCCATGATCTTGCTACGCCCGAAGCCTTTTCCAGAAATCCCGAACTTGTATGGGAATGGTATGACTCAAGAAGGGCGATAATGAAAAAGGCAAAGCCCAACCCTGGACATTTTGCTATAACAACACTTGAGAAAGAAAAGAAAGATTTCACCCTTATAACTCAGAATGTAGACGGCCTTCATTTCGCCGCGGGAACAAGAAATGTAATAGAGCTCCACGGAAATCTCTGGGAGATGAAATGCACCGAGTGTGAGAAAGTGAAAAAGGACTATCAGGTGCCTATTCCCGAACTGCCACCAAAATGTGCAACCTGCAACGCGATAG
>JAPOSJ010000087.1:0-4321 GCA_026709745.1 Candidatus Dadabacteria bacterium
CCTGCAGACAATCCAGAAAAATTTCTGGAGTGCAGATGATATCACGAACGAAAGTCTCGGTGATGACTGTGAGGAGAGCAACAATTTCCCCGCAAGCGAACTTTCCGGCTGGTAGTTCTGTCATGCGGGTATCTTTTAGCGAGGTAGCTTTTTTGATGTATGGTGTTAACCCTCTGCTGAATTATTCTCTACAACTTTATGATGGTGATTCTTGTCGTGATTGCGGTATAACGAAAATCAGTTTATGTCCATCGTACGCGCAACAATGAATTACTGGCTTGTTAAATCAGAACCATTTAAGTATTCGTGGGAGGAGTTTCTCCAAGATGGATGGACTTACTGGGACGGGGTAAGAAACTACCAGGCAAGAAACAACCTCAAGGGTATGAAAAAAGGAGATCAGGTCCTTTTCTACCACAGCAACAAGGGGCTTGAAGTCGTAGGCATATCCGAAGTTATAAGGGAATACTATCAGGATCCTACCACTGAAGACGATAGGTGGGTCGTAGTTGATTTGAGGCCTGTGGAAACTCTTGAGACCCCGGTATCTCTAAGTCAGATTAAAAACGACGGAATGCTCATTGATATAGCTCTTGTAAAGCAGAGCAGACTCTCTGTAATTCGTCTTGAGAAGAAACACTTTGACACTATCGTCGAACTTGGAAGAAAAAACGCCTGATCTCATCAAAAATTCTCGGCAACCTCTTCCTCTGTTTCCAAACGCCGGGTTTTCCTCTTACTTATTATAAATTCTATATTTGAGTTTTATAGATGTGAGACTTGTTTTTCTATTTCAGGCACTTACGGTTATAATTGCTAAAGTAATCTGTTTGTATTCTGATATTCTATGCGCACCCAACTTATTATCAACTCGCTTTTTAACGAGACAAGAATAGCGGTTCTGGAGAAAAGCAGGCTTAGTGAGCTTTTCATCGAAAGAAAATCCAGTTCCTCAATGGTTGGGAACATCTATAAAGGCAACGTCGAAAAAATAGTTCCTGGAATGCAGGCGGCCTTTGTGGGCATAGGGGATGGCAGGTCCGGTTTTCTTTCCGCTGAGGATGTGCATGAGGAATCGCTCAGCGAGCTTTTTCTTGACGAGGAAGAGACGAGAAAATCTTCCAGGAAGAATAGTCAGCCTATACAGAAAGTGTTGTGTCAGGGTCAGGAAGTAATGGTTCAGGTAACTAAGGAGCCGACCGGGAGCAAGGGGCCCAAGCTTACTTCTCATGTGGGTATACCGGGCAAATATCTTGTTTTGCTTCCTGGATCGGACTCGGTGAACGTATCCCGCAAGATAACGGATAGAAAAAATAGGAAGAAATATTCCGAAATCATGAAGAGCAAGCCGGAAGATATCGGCTTTATAGTGAGAACGGCGTGTGTGGGTGTGGACGAGAAAGATATAAAGACTGAAATGAAAGCGCTTGTGAGAAAGTGGAAAAGGATAAAGAAGAAATATGAGGACTTAAAATCTCCAGCCCCGGTATATGAAGAAGCCGATGCGTGCATCAGGGTTGTAAGGGATTTAATGGGAAACGGCCTTAAGAAAATTGTCGTGGATTCGCCAAAAGCTCACGGCCGGATCACCAAGTACCTCTCAGACAAGATCGACAAGGATGGGCTCAAAGTCGACATGTACGACAAAAAAGAGCCTATATTTGACAGATACGGGATCGAGAGCCAGATAGAAAAGATGTACAGAAAGAAAGTCTGGATGAAATCTGGAGGCTACCTGATCATAGATGAGGCCGAGGGGCTCACAGTGATAGATGTTAACTCAGGCAAATTGGTGGGCGAAGAATTTCACAGACAGACAATAATGAGAACAAACGAAGAAGCCGCGGCTGAAGCCGCAAGGCAGATAAGACTTCGTAACTTGGTTGGAATTGTAGTTATTGACTTCATAGATATGCGATCTACAAGGTCGAGAAAAAAGATAGAGTCTATCTTTGCTGAGGAGATGAAAAAAGACAAGGCAAGAGCCACTATACAGGAAATATCATCTTTCAGTGTAATCCAGCTTACCAGACGCAGAATTAGGGAGAGTATACTCTCTGACCTGACTGAGATCTGCGATACATGCGAGGGAAGTGGGCGGATAAAATCGATATACACCATTTGTTATGAAATACTGAGGGATATTGATCAATTGACAAAGCAGAGCGCCGATGGACCTCTTGTTGTGCAAGCCAGCAAAAAAGTTATAGACAGGTTGAGAGAAATAGAAGCAAGGGCGATAAGAAGAATTCAGCGTGAGAGAGGGGTAAAAATAAAGCTTAAGCAGACTGAAGATCTTCTCGAGGAGTACAGCATATCCAGAGAGCAAACTTCGGGTTAGCCGAAAGGAGTGTTCTAAGTTGAGCAAGAATGGATTTCTTTATCATGTGGCGATTGCCGTAAAGGATATCGAGAAAGCTGAAAGTCTTTACTCCAAATTACTCGGACTTAAGGTTGTCCATAGAGAGGATGTAGTTAACTATGGGGTCAAAACATCGATGCTTTGCTCTGAATCAGAGGAGGGTACTGCGGTAGAACTTATCGAACCTTTGGACGAAAATTCTCCGATTTCGCAATTCCTGCAGAAAAGAGGGGAGGGTGTTCATCATATCTGTTTTCTTGTGGACGATATAGAGTCTTCTCTCCAAGCCCTCGAAAGAGAAGGTGTAAGACTGATTGATAAGCATGCGAGGCCCGGGTCTTACAACTGTAAAGTTGCCTTTATACATCCCAAGTCAACGAACGGAGTACTTGTAGAACTTGCTGAGAAGATAAAGAATTGAGGAGAGGGTTTTTGATCAGGTGCTGCTTTGTCTCTCTTCTTTATTGTCCGAGTCGTCGTCTTTTAGGGATTTCCTGAACCCGCTTATTCCCTTTCCGAGTGAAGATCCCAAGTCTCCGAGCCTACTTGGACCGAAGATTATCAGCAGGATTGCCAGTATTAGGATTAGCTCCCATATGCCGAATTGTCCGAACATAATACTATAACCGTACCCGAATCCCTTGGTATTTCAAATGTCTTTGAAATGATGTTCCAGATTTATAGGTATTCGGTGTTGGCAAGTGAAGGGGTTGAGGTCGACATTTTGAATGCATAATTGGACTTATGACTTATAATGCCTTATATTTTAATCGGGCTGCTGTGCATGCTCATGGCTTTGTCTGAAGTCAGATTTTCGAGAAATCGGCAATCATGAAAAACAGATCTTTTATTTCATTGAGCAAAGCCAGACGATTGTCTCTAATCTTCTTGTTCTTATCCATTACCATTACTGCGTCAAAGAAAAGATCTATTGGTGCAGAGAGCGTTTTTATTGATTCAAGGGATTTTAGGTAGTCGTTTTGACTTGGGACTTTTTCAGAATTGACCATTCTTTTTAGAACTTCTGCTTGCGTCTTGGTAAAAACCCTATACATTTCTTTTTCTTCTTTTTGCGTGAAAAGCTTCTTGTCAAGAGGTGAAGACGGTTTGGTTTTTGCTATGTTAAAAACTCTTTTAAAGCCCGTAGCCAAAGCATCAAAATCTTTGTATTTTGCGAACTGCTCCAAGGCATCTATTCTATGGTAGGCATCAAGGGGACTATCAAAACCTGCTGAGATAACGGATTCCACGATATTTTTTTTGTGTCCTGACTCCGTCATGAGATTACGGAATCTCTCTGCGAAAAACATGAGAATGTTCTCTTTAATTTCTTCTTCGGACAGTTTGCCGTTGTGGGCTTTTTGTTCCTGCATGGAATCAAGCACGAGCCTTATGCCGCGCTCAAGTAGTGTGGAGAGACAGATATCAAGCTTCTTCTCTATAGAGATTCTGATTATTCCTAGTGTCTGTCTTCTCAGCGCATAGGGATCGGAAGACCCGGTGGGGGAGAAGTCGGCTATGAAGCACGAACAGATATTGTCTATTTTGTCCACTATGCTTAGGAGGGCTCCGGTTTTCGTTCGCGGGAGTTCCCCGGTTCTCGTAAGTGGCATGTACTGCTCCTCGATAGCATTTGCCACGGTTTTTTTCTCCCCAGAAGCAAGCGAGTAGTACTTGCCCATCACTCCCTGGAGTTCGGCGAATTCAAATACCATCTGAGTTGCGAGATCGGATTTTGAGAGTCTTGCGGCTCTCTCGAGATCGGGATTATCGAAGATATCTTTCGCAAGTGTCTTCATGCGCTCGACTTTCCCCTTGTAACTTCCTATATCCGAGAGAAACACCATGCTCTCGATATCTTCTGTGTAATCGCTGAGGCTCTTCTTTGTATCTTCTGCGAAAAAGAACTCGGCATCGTTAAGTCTTGCTCTTATTACCCGCTCGTTCCCTCTTTTTATT
>JAPOSJ010000087.1:4331-8465 GCA_026709745.1 Candidatus Dadabacteria bacterium
CTTTTATTCTTAACTGGGGTTCCGCATACAAAGATGAAACGGGGAAGAAGCTTGCCGGTCTTCTCGGAATAGACAGGGAAATATTTCTGGTGGTTTTTCATCACGCTTATCAAGACTTCCTCAGGCAAGCGTAGGTATTTCTTCTCAAACTCTCCCACAAGCACCGTCGGATATTCCACTAGGTTCACCACCGTTTCAAGTAGTTGGGGATCTTCCTGTATGGTTCCTCCTATCTTTTTGGCTGCCACCTCCGTATCCCTTCTTATGGTTTCCTTTCTTTTCTCCGGGTTTGCTATTACGTTGTTTCTCTCAAGAGTTTTCAGATAATTTCCCCAAGATGTCACTAGAAACGGTTTTGGGGAAGTGAACCTGTGACCGAAGCTTCGGTTGGAACTTTTGATGTTCTCTAAACTGAATTTTACAGTCTTGCCATCGTAGAGTGCTGTTATCCATCTTATAGGTCTTGCGAAAGTCAACTTTCCATTTCCCCATCTCATAGACTTTCTGAAGGAGACCGACGAGATTGCTTCTGGCAGAATTTCTTTTAGAACAGATGAGGTTTTTCTTCCCTTTATTGTCTTCCTTAAGCAGAGGAACTCTCCATTATCTCTTTTAGAGATGGAGAGTTCCCCGACATCGACTTTCTGTGACCTAGCGAAACCCAGTGCGGCCTTGGTGGGGTTTCCGCTCTCGTCATACGCTATGCGTATCGGCGGACCGAAGTTCTCCGTTGTGCGATCCTTCTGCTTTCTTTCAACTCCACTTACTTTTGCTGAAAGTCTCCTAGGTGTATAGAGGATTTCCATTCCCTCAAACTCAATACTCTTGTCGCGAAGTTCTCGGCTCAGAATATTCCCTAGGTCCTCCCGGGCTTTTTCAAGGAAAAGAGCAGGTATTTCCTCCGTTCCGATTTCCAGTATCAGTTCTTTTTCCATGGGTTGTTTTTCAGAAGAGGAAATCCTAAATTTTCTCTGATCTGCAGGTATGAAGCCGCACACAGGTTCGCAAGCGTCCTTACCCTTGCTATGTATGAGGCCCGTTCCGCTACCCCTATCGCTCCTCTTGCGTCAAGAAGGTTAAATGTATGCGAACTTTTAAGGCAGTATTCGTAAGCGGGAAGAGGAAGCAGTTTTTCTATAAGAGATTTGCATTCTTGCTCATACATATTGAACAGTTCGCTCAGCATTGAGGGGTTGGATTCTTCGAAGTTGTACTTTGAGAACTGGACTTCGTTTTGATGATGAATTTCTCTGTATGTTATTCCCTTTGTCCATTCAAGGTCGTAGACGCTTTCAACTTCCTGCAGATACATAGCTATTCTTTCGGTTCCATATGTGATTTCAGCGGATATCGGGTCAAGATCTATTCCGCCGGCCTGCTGGAAATATGTGAACTGTGTTATCTCCATACCGTCAAGCCAGACTTCCCAGCCAAGTCCCCATGCTCCGAGAGTCGGGGATTCCCAGTCATCTTCAACAAACCTTATGTCATGCTCAAGCGGATTTATTCCAAATGACTTCAGGCTGTTGAGGAAAAGTTCCTGAATATCATCGGGAGAAGGCTTTATTATCACTTGGAACTGATAGTAATGCTGAAGCCTGTTGGGATTATCTCCGTATCTACCGTCGGTCGGTCTCCGTGAAGGTTCGACGTATGCCACGTGCCAGGGTTCAGGACCTAGGCAGCGAAGAAAGGTGGCTGGGTGGAAAGTTCCGGCACCTTTTTCTATGTCGTATGGTTGAACCACCAAGCATCCCTTGGATGACCAATAGTTCTGGAGAGCCAGAATGAGTTCCTGATATGTCATGACCGGCAAAATACTACCATTAAAATGGAAGAATCAAACACGACGGAGCATCTGAACTCTGCCAGTCGGGATATTTTCCCCTTTATGAGCGGAAACATCGCCTATAGCTCATATATCTGCTTGTTCTTAAACTATAAAATACAGCACTTTCGGGGAGAACAAGTGACTGTCTTCTAAATATAGGAATTGTCTGTCCGCTTCTCTGAGACAATCGACAAATGTTTACACTCTTCCCGGTGGACGGTCTAGCGTTTATCTGTAAGGGTTGTATGCACTCATGCCCTCAAGAGCTCTTCTAGCGATGATTCCGTGCCTTTTAACCTTCCCAATTCTTTCTTCTACTCTGGGAAAGAGCCCGAAGTTTATATTCATCGGCTGAAATCCAGTTTTTCTGGGGATTGAAATGTACTCAAGCAGTGAACCTATGGATGTTTCCCTTGGGACGTAAGAAGGTGCGAGTCCAAGCATTTTTCTCGAGGCGTTTATTCCGCAGATAATTCCTGTTGCGGCAGACTCGACGTATCCTTCGACTCCTGTGATCTGTCCGCCGAAAAAGACGCTTGGCCGACAACTCAGCGAAAGGTCTTTCTTAAGTAGTCTCGGGGAATCTATATAGGTGTTTCTGTGCACACTTCCATATCTTAGAAATTCCGCCCTTTCAAGCCCAGGAACCTTTCTGAAAACTGCCCTTTGCTGAGGGTATCTAAGCTTTGTCTGAAACCCAACCATATTGTACATCGTTTCCTCGCTGTTCTCTGTTCTTAGCTGCAAAACTGCAAAGGGAAGTTTGCCGGTCCTCGGGTCAACTAGGCCGACGGGCTTTAAGGGGCCGAACCTAAGGGTATCCTTTCCTCTTTCACACATGACCTCAATTGGCATGCAACTTTGGAAATAGACTGCCTTCTCGAACTCTCTGGTTTCCACTTTTTCTCCGTGAATCAGGTCGTCCACAAGCTGGTAGTACTGATCCTCAGAGAGCGGACAGTTGAGATAATCTCCCTCTTCTGAGTCTTTGTAGTCATATCTTGATCCCCTGAAAATTTTCGAACGGTCGATTGTGTCTGCGTCGATTATCGGCGAAATGGCATCGTAAAAGTAAAGATATTCCGATTCTGTAAGCGAGGAAATTTCAGCACAAAGCGCATCTGAGGTTAGTGGACCAGTGGCTACAATCACGATTTCTTCTTTCGGAATTTTTGTTACCTCTTCCCTTCTTAAATCTATAAGTCTGTTATCTTGGATTTTTCGCGTTATGTAATCTGAGAATATTTCTCTGTCGACTGCAAGGGCTTTTCCGGCTGGAACTCTAGAAGCCTCTGCAGCTTCGATCACGAGCGAGCCAAGATGCTTCATTTCCTTTTTCAGTATTCCTGAAGCATTTGCTATAGAGATTGACTTTAAAGAGTTACTACATACAAGTTCAGCTAGTTTCGAGGTTCTGTGCACAGCAGTTTCTCTGCTGGGTCGCATCTCGTACAGTATTGTCTTTATTCCAAATTTTGCTGCCTGATGTGCAGCTTCAACTCCAGCAAGTCCCGCGCCTATTATTGTTACCGACTGCTGTTTTTCCTTCATTGAGGATCCTTGCTTCTGGTGCCGTTTCCGTGGCCCCAAGAAGTTACTATATTATGATTGCTCAGAATCTGGGAATCAAAACCACTATTCCTTACAGCAGAGTTTTCTGATTCTGAAATTCTGAATACTGCGGGGAAAACAAATTATTTTTTTGGGTATTATACTATTGCTAATCTGATTGGATATAGAACTATGAAGTACGGAGCAGTGGTATTTGATCTTGACGGAACCCTGATCGACTCTCTTGAGGATCTTGCCGATGCCGTAAACCAGGCCTTGGCTATAAACGGATTTCCTCCGCGCGCCACTAGGTGCTTCAAGTACTATATAGGGAAAGGTCCAAAGGTCATGGTGGCGAGGGCTCTTCCCCAGGACAGGAGAAATGACGAGATTGTTGTTGAGAAGTGCCTTGTGGATTTCAACGGCATTTACAGCCACACTTTCAATGTGAAAACCACTCTTTATGAGGGCATACCGGATCTTCTGGATGAAATTTCAGAGAGAGGCCTTAAAAAGGCTATTCTTACCAACAAGCCGCACATATTTACTGAAAAATACGTGGAGGAACTTCTTGCCGACTGGAATTTCGAAGTGGTTATAGGTCAGAGGGATGAATTTCCGAGAAAACCTGATCCCTCGGGAGCATTCAGGATATCGGAACAACTCGGGATTGCATCATCGCGGATAGTTTATCTTGGAGATTCTGGTGTGGATATGCTTACTGCCCCGACGGCAGTAAGCATATCCACACC
>JAPOSJ010000087.1:8475-24944 GCA_026709745.1 Candidatus Dadabacteria bacterium
AGTCGGGGCAGGTATGCTGCCTGTAGGAGTACTGTGGGGCTTTAGAACGGGGGATGAGCTTCGCGAAAACGGAGCGGAGTATCTTATAGAAGCTCCTATGGATCTGCTGTCGATTCTCGACCTGCACGTCTCTGGTGTGTGATGGCCATGGATTTTGAACATGTAAAACTTGGAATTCTCGGAGGCGGACAGCTGGGGAAAATGCTCTGTCTTGCCGCGAGCAATTGGAATCTGAGCACTTATGTTCTCGATCCTTCTTCTGATTGTCCGGCAGCATCTGTATGCACCGGTTTTTCTCACGGCAATTTCAGGAACTACGAGGATGTTTTGGCCTTTGGCAGGAATGTTGACATACTGACAATAGAAATAGAGCACGTAAATCTGCAGGCCCTTTTCCATCTGCGTGAAGAGGGAGTTCTTATAAGACCCGAGCCCCACGCACTTGAACTTATACAGGACAAGGCGAAGCAAAAGCGGTTCTATATCTCGGAGGGACTCCCCACAGCCGGTTTTTCGGTTTTTCCGGGCAAAAATTCCATAATCGCAGCCGTAGAATCCGGAGAAATAGAAATCCCGTTTGTTCAGAAACTTTCGAAAACGGGTTATGACGGAAGAGGAGTGTATATCGTCAGGGAAAAGAAGCAGCTTCGGAATCTCTTGAATGGAGAATCTGTTATTGAGGATCTTGTCGACGTGAAAAAGGAGATTTCCGTTATAGTGTCTCGTAATTCCGCAGGAGAAACGAAGTGCTTTCCCCCGGTTGAGATGGTTTTTAATAGCAAGGCAAACATAGTTGAATTCCTGATAAGCCCATGTGAGCTTGACGGTGCGCTGGCTGAACGAGCATGTGAACTTGCTGAACTTACCATACAATCTTTTAATATGTGCGGGATACTTGCGGTTGAGATGTTTCTTTCCGAAAAAGGCGAGATTCTTTTGAATGAGTCGGCTCCGAGACCGCATAACAGCGGGCACCATACAATAGAAGCTGCTTTTACCTCCCAGTACGAACAGTGTCTGAGGTCGATTTTTGATCTTCCTCCAGGAAATACGGAAATAAAAACTCCTTCCGTTATGATTAACATTCTAGGGCAGCCGGGTTTTGAAGGTGATGTGAGATACCAGGGGTTTCGCGGATGCATGGGCGTTTTAGGAGCAAAGTTCCACATATACGGTAAGACCCAGACCAAGCCTTACAGGAAGATGGGGCATGTCACAGTGCTTGACGACGATATAGAAAGGGCACTTGAGAAGGCGAAGTTCATAATGGGTAATCTAAGGTCGATAGCATGAAACCAGTTCTGGTAAGCGTTATAATGGGTTCTGACTCCGACCTGCAGATCATGACTGGGGCGGCAGAGGTTCTGGAACAGTTCGGCATAGGACATGAAGTTACTATAGTGTCGGCACATAGGACTCCAGAGCGCCTTGTCAGTTTTTCAAAAAAAGCTCATAAAAGAGGAATTAAAGTCATAATAGCAGGGGCTGGAGGTGCCGCACATCTTCCCGGAATGGTTGCTTCCGTCTCGCCTCTTCCCGTGATAGGTGTCCCTATAAAATCCTCAAACTCAATTGACGGGTGGGATTCCGTGCTCTCCATTCTGCAGATGCCCTTGGGCGTTCCCGTTGCAACTGTTGCTCTTGATGGGGCGAAAAACGCGGGAATCCTCGCAGTTGAGATTCTTTCGGCTGCTGATCCTGAGCTTTTGCAGGTGTTGGCTAAGCACAAGAAGAAGCTTTCTTCAGATGTCAGGAAAAAAGCTGCGGGGATTGAGAAACTGGGTGCTTCGGTTTATCTTGAGCAAATCAAAAAAAGTTAAGACAGGATTTTTTTATACCCTGTTAAAAATCTACTGTATTGTCTTGTTTCCCGGTTCATAGCCTCGCACTGGGATCGGGGAGGCATGATGAAAGATCATAAGCCACTTGCCGTCCTGCTTCTCAAATATATTAGTTGACTGCGATAGATTGAACATGACCGGGTCTCTTTTTATGTATACCATTTCTTGAAGGCAGGTAACCCAAGCGATGTTCTCGCTTATATCCACAGTCACGTTTGAAATGCTGATGTCAACCTGGTCTTGGGGGTCAAAAACGCTTTCCCAGCTCTGCCTTATTGCTTCCCAGTTGCGGAGAGCTGTCCATCCTGGATGAACACATCCGGACCTTGAGTCCTTCACCCACACTTCTCCCATCAGTTTCAGGTTCCTGGTTCCTAGAGCCTCATAAAAAAGATTGTTGATTCTAAGTATTTCTTCGCTGTCCTTTTTCATGGTCATAGGTATGCTGCCTGTCTCCAAAAAGAATTACCGGAAAAGGTCCAGAATTCTGCTGAACTGCGAAAATATATCTTCTCGCATCCTGAGTATGTCGTTATAAACGGCCGCAGCCATGATGAGAATAAGAAATGAGAATCCAATTCTCTGGGTTATTTCAAGGGTTTTTACGCTGAGGGGTTTTCTCCTTATTTTTTCGATGCCCAGATAAAGCAGATGTCCTCCGTCAAGCATCGGTATGGGGAGAAGATTTATCAGCGCAAGGTTTATACTGATAAGCGAAGTGAACTGAAGGAGGTTCGATATACCGCTTTGAGCTATATCTCCCGACACTTTTGCTATGAGAAGTGGTCCCGCAACCGTTTTCCCTGCTGTGGCAAGCGCTATTTTTCCTGTTATAAGCTTGAACAGAAATCCGAAGAAAAGAACTGTGATGTCAATCGTCATGCGCGCCGCTTCTGATATTCCCTTCACAATGGATTCAAAGAAGCCGTATTTTTTAAGTATCTTGTCAGTTGCGGGTGTGATGCCGACTATATAGCGCCCCATAATCTCATCCATCTGCGGCGCCAGACGAAAACTTACTTCCTTCTCCCCGCGCCTGACCGTGAAATCAAGTTCCCTGCCCTTGCTCTCGGTTATTATGTCCGACATATGGTTCCAGTCCGTAACCTCTACACCGTCTATTGCCTTTATTTTGTCTCCCGAACGTATTCCTGCACTCCAGGCAGGGAGGCCCTCGGACACTTCTGCTATGGTTGCGGCTATTGGTCTTGCGAATCCGGTTTCCACGGTGCCATCAGGGCCGGCTTCCGCAAAAAGGGTGAGAGTCCTGATCTTGTCCGCCGTTTTTACCTTGAATTCAAGTACAGAGTCGGGATT
The DNA here is from genome assembly GCA_026709745.1 of Candidatus Dadabacteria bacterium. Taxonomy (GTDB): domain Bacteria; phylum Desulfobacterota_D; class UBA1144; order Nemesobacterales; family Nemesobacteraceae; genus Nemesobacter. The sequence continues at coordinate 11,634 of JAPOSJ010000087.1, forward strand.
TGAGTGAACGGCAATATTTACATCTTTCCAGTTGTTCACATCTTTTCCGTTTATGCTCAATATCCTATCTCCCGCGGCGAATCCCGAAAGTTGGGCGGGAGAGTCTTTTTTTACGTAAGTTATGTCGGGCGGATTTTCGAGATAGCTTGAGACACTTATGCCGAACATGAACACAAGAGGCATAAAGAAGAAAGGAATTATAAAATTCATGGCGGGACCGGCTATGATTACAAGAAACCTGTCAGTGATGGATTTAGCGGAAAATCCTCTCTGATAATCCTTTTCATAGTAGGCTTCTATCTCTCGAAGTTCTGTGTGGTTAAAAGGAATTGTGTAGACTTTACCGTCTCTTTCAACTTCAAACTCTTTTTCCTGCACTGGATCTCTCTCAAGGGCATAGAGAAGTTTTTCCCAGTTTGTGTAGTTTTTAAGATCCATTCCCTTTATCCCGGTGATTCTGTCCCCCGAGACAAGCAGCGATTTAGGATTCCATACCCTCTCGACAATTAGGTGTGTCTCCGTGCCGTCGCCGTACATCTTCACATATCCGCCGAGGGGCAGTGCTGAGACAAGGTACTCTGTCTCTCCCCTTACAAAAGAGATCAGTTTTGGGCCAAAGCCCAAAGAGAATTTCTCGACCCTGATATTGCTTCTTTTCGCGAGCATAAAATGCCCCAGCTCGTGAAAAAAGACCAAAATTCCTATTACGAAGATAAAAGCTAGAATAGTAATCATCACTGAGAAAGAAGGCTCCGTATTGCTGCCTCGGCAGTACTCCTAGACCACCTGTCCGCCTCTAATATATTATCAAGACACTCCGAGTCAAGTTTGTTGTGGCACTCAAGGGTTTTCATTACTATTGGGATTATTTCAGTGAATTTTATTTTTTCTCCAAGAAACGCGTTTACCGCCACTTCATTCGCGGCGTTTAGCACGGCGGGGTAAGTTCCGCCCATCTTGAGACATTCTGTTGCAATTGCTGGGGCTCTGAATTTATCTGTATCCAGTTTTTCAAACGTGATGTCGGAGAGCTTGTCTGGCGAGGTGTCGGGGAATCCGAAATTAAGTCTGTCAGGGTAGCAGAGCGCTTGTGCTATCGGTATTTTCATATCTGCAGCCGAAAAATGTACTATGAACGATCCGTCGACATATTCAAGGATAGAATGTACGATGCTCTGGGGATGTACCCAGATCGAAATTTTCTCAGCGGGTGTGTCAAAAAGCCACCTTGCTTCTATTATTTCGAATCCTTTGTTCATAAGCGTTGCAGAATCTATGGTTATTTTTTCTCCCATTTTCCATGTTGGGTGGCGTAGGGCATCTGCAGTTGTAACTTTTTCAAGATCTTTTTCCGGAGTGTTGCGAAACGGTCCTCCCGATGCTGTTAAGATAATCTTCTTGAGAAACTTGCGGTCTTTTTCAAAGAGCGTCTGGAAAACTCCACTGTGTTCGCTGTCCACTGGGATCAGTGTTACATTGTACTTTTTTGCTTCGGAGGTCAGAAGTTCTCCGGCGACCACAAGAGATTCCTTGTTCGCTATCGCTACATCTCTTCCGGCCCGTATAGCTGAGAGTGTGGGAAGCAGGCCCCCGAAACCCACCATTGATGATATAACCAGATCACAGTTCTCTTCTGAGGCAACGGCGATATTCCCCTCGTCTCCGTAATATATCTGCGTTTCCGGGTCGGCTATTTCCTTGAGTCGCTCCGAGTCTTCTTTTCTGTTGACCGATACTACCTTAGGGGCAAATTCCATTACCTGTTCTGCCAGAAGGTCGATATTCCTGCCTCCGCAGAGGCCCGTGACTTCAAATCTTTCGGGAAATTTTCTTACTATCTCTAATGTCTGCGATCCTATCGAGCCAGTTGATCCGAGTATGGATATCTTCTTCAATCTAGTGCCCCTGCTTCCTTATCTGCTCTCCGGTCAGTCCGAACCTTCTTTCCCTGTTGCGGTAATTGTCAATGGCTTTTAGCAGGTGCCTTCTTCTGAAATTCGGCCAAAGGGTCTTGGTAACGTATATTTCTGCATACGCAAGTTGCCAAAGCAGAAAGTTTGAAAGCCTCATTTCTCCCCCCGTCCTTATGAGCAGGTCCGGTTCCGGCAGACGGGATGTATAGAGATATTCCTCGAACTCATTTTCAGTAACCGGCGTCTGTTTTCCCTCCGCGATTATGCCGTTCACGGCGTTGATTATTTCCTCTCTACCCCCGTAACTGAGGGCTAAGGTTATTGTCAGGGAATTGCATTTCTCGGTCATCTTCATAACATGATCAAGAAGTTTGCGTATGTCCCGGGGAAGATTTGAAAGGGCCCCTATCGCATTCAGCCTTGTGTTCTGGGCCAAAAGTTTTTCGCCCTCGTTTGAGAGGTAGTGCCTCAGGAGATCCATAAGTGCGAGAACCTCTTTTCCCGGTCTTTTCCAATTCTGGGCGGAGAACGTGTACAGGGTGATGTACTCTATACCTATCTCTCTGGCAGTTCGGACGACCGATCTTGCCGACTTTATGCCTTCTCTGTGACCTATTAGTCTGTCAAGGTTCTTCCGCCGCGCCCATCTTCCGTTGCCGTCCATTATTATGACGACATGTCGGGGGATAGATCCCGGTATTTGGATGTCGTGGTTTTTCTGCATTATGAGACCTGTCTGCGAACTTTTCCGGCAAACGTCGTTTTAATTTGCTGCCCGGTATATATAAGAAACTGGATATACGATCAGAATAACCGTGGCAATTACGGCCATGGCAACGATCATGGCGACCGGATATACGAGAAGTGCTCCTAGGTAAAAAAGAGCTCTTTTCGGAGGGGTCCACTGCTGGGAGGCCCTGGGAAGGTCGGAAACGCAGCTTTTGATAAATCCTGATATTATTTCATTAAGAAGTGTGGACATATGAGTAAACCAATTAAAGGTAAATTTATCTTATTTCTCCTTTTTCATCAAGGGGTACAAACTGTACTGGTTTCTGCCAAAAAGTCCCTTTTCAGGTAGACTACAAAAAAGTAGATTACAATGACAAGGTTCCACTTTTTTTTCATAGTATATGTGCTAGTTCCGGCTTTTCTTTTCTCAACTCCTCTTCTGGCAAAGGAAAATATGTACAGGGGCCTTTACGACTTTGCCAAAGCACTTAGCATCATAGAGAAAAACTACGTAGAAGAGGTTTCATCCGAGAACCTGACCCAAAGTGCGATAAACGGCATGTTTGATTCCCTTGATCCCTATTCGGTTTATCTTTCATCTGAGAACCTGAGAAACCTTGAGATAGGAACAATGGGAGAGTTTGAAGGGATAGGGATTGAGATTACTGTGCGCGACGGGCTTCTGACCGTTATTTCTCCGATTGAAGGAAGCCCGGCACAAGAAGCCGGGGTAAAATCGGGGGACGTGATTGTTTCCATAGACGGGGAAAGTGCGGAAAAAACCAACATAGTAGATGCCCTTGACCTGATAAGAGGAAGGGCGGGAACGGAAGTGGATATCATTGTCAGAAGAGACGGAAACTTGCAAGACCTTGAGTTTGCCATCACAAGACGGATAGTGAAGCTTAGAAGCGTTGAGTCCAAGCTCATTGAAAAAGACATAGGATATATAAAGCTATCTCAGTTCCACAGGGATTCCGCGGATGAGTTTCTCAGTTCCTACAGAAGACTTGAGAAAGAAAACGGCGCGAAACTCTTAGGGTTGGTTCTCGACCTGAGAAACAACCCAGGAGGACTGCTTGAACAGGCGCTTGCTCTAGGTGATATGTTTATCGACGAGGGACTTATCCTGGATGTCAGGGGAAGGACAGAGCACACTTCCAAGGAATATTTTGCCGGGGATGGAATGCAGGTCCCGACCAGTAATGTTGCCGTTATTGTGAACCGGGGAAGTGCAAGCGCCTCTGAAGTTCTCGCCGGAGCTCTTAAAGACAGCGGCAGGGCCAAGATAGTAGGCACAAGAACATTCGGCAAGGGGTCTGTTCAGTCCGTTATAGAACTTTCCGGGAAAACAGGAGTGAAGATAACCACGGCAAGGCTTTTTACCCCCAAGGGGATTCTTATAGATGACAAGGGCATAGAACCTGATATTTTTGTTGAAGGTAATGGCAGTGACGGGGATGCCTCTGCCGACCTGCAGTTTGCAAAGGCGCTTGAAGCCGTAAAGTGTATGTGAGGAGACAGCACACTTTGAGTCAGAGAAGAAAAACGGGAAACAGAAAGACGGCTTCAAAAGCCAGCAGTCAAAACCGCGCGGCAAAGCTCACCCACCCAGTTTTGGCACTGCTTTTCTTTTTCGTCTTCTCGATTTTTGGTCTCCGTTATGTCGAGAAATTCTTTGACGGATCCCCACCCCAGCAGACCGCCCCTGCGGTGGCGGATAAGTCTTCCTTAGCGGACAAATCCGCTGTGGTGGATAAGCCTATTGAGAAAAGAATCCGGCGGCCAAGAGTCGTTCTCATAATAGATGATCTTGGCCAGAGCAGGGAACAGGTTGATAGGCTCCTAAGGATCGAGCAGCCGCTTAACTTGGCAGTACTTCCCTATCTTCCCTATTCAGAATACGCAGCACGAGCTGCTTACAGAGAAGGGAATGACGTGATACTCCACCTTCCCATGGAACCCAAGTACTCTACCGGCTATACGGCTGATGATGCGGGGGAAGGAGTTCTGTTGCTCGGCTTCCCGATAAAGCGGATCAGAGACGAGGTCAGGAAAAACATCGAGGCCGTCCCCAAGATAGTAGGGGTCAACAACCATATGGGTTCCAAATTCATGGAGAATAAAGAGACTGTAGAAACAGTGATAAAGGAACTTAAGGCTCAGGGGCTTTATTTTATTGACAGTCTTACTACTCCCAAATCCTATGGATACAGTGTGGCCAAACGTCTTGGAGTAAAAACACTTAAAAGGGATATCTTTATTGATCGTAGTAAGAATCATAGCAAGGAGTATACTGTTGGGCAGCTTGATCGTCTGGTAAGAATTGCTGAGAAAAACGGCATAGCAGTAGGCATAGGTCACCCTTACCCGCAGACGATAGACGCTCTTATGGAATATATGCCCAGAGTTGCAAAAAAAGTGGAATTCATGAAAATATCTGCAGCCTCTCTGGACTGAATTGGCCGGAGAGCAGAGAAATTTAGGAGAGAGTGGCAATGGGACTTGTGAATGAGATCAGAGACAGACGTGATTCGTGGAGTAGGAGACTGGAAGAGCAGAGAGTTTCCCGGGAGCCCTATAACCACAAGTTTGAGAAGCAAAACGCCCGTAGAATCGAGGAAGAGATAAAAAGAAACCAAGAGATGGTTGGTAAATTCCGGCCTGCTAAAGAACTTCCAGAGTAGATGGTTGGGTGAACAGTCAACATGGCGAGTTGACAACTCTTTTTTTATCTTTTAAACTCCAATCTCTCTTTTAGGATGGAGGTTTTGTTTTTTGCCAGGAATAACAGTAGGTAGCAGTGAGAGCATTGACAGTGCTTTAAAAAGGTTTAAGAAACAGGTTGAGAAGGGAGGCGTTCTCTCTGAGGTGAGAAGAAGAGAATATTACGAGAAACCGAGTGAGAAGAAGAAAAAAAAGCTTTTTGCCGCCAAAAAGCGTAGTTCAGGCAGAAAAAAGAGATGAATCGTTTCTGCTTGTGCAGCTTTATCCTGAAATCATTTTTGAACTCCTTTGGTCAAATCGCTTTGAATGAAGAATTCTCTTTACAAATCAGCGATAGCAGATATAAAGGCAAAGCTAAGTATAGTTGATTTCATACAGGGTTTTGTCTCGCTCAAAAAATCTGGAAAAAACCACATCGGGCTCTGCCCGTTTCATGACGACAATAACCCCTCCATGCATGTAAATGATGAGAGGGGGTTTTTCCATTGTTTCAGCTGCGGGGCCGGAGGGGATATATTCGGTTTCCTGATGAGGTACAGCAATATAGATTTCCCCGAAGCCCTGAAGGAGCTAGCTCGAAAAGCTGGAGTCAGGCTCCCGGATTCCTCTCGACGCGCAAAAGGTGCGAATAAAAAAGAGGCTGACGCAGCGAAGCTCTTTCATATAAACTCACTTGTCTGTTTGTTTTACTCCAGCAATCTTGCTAGGTCGGAAAAAAATTCCAAGCAGGCAAGAAGGTATCTGGAATCACGGGAAATAACCCCTGAGACAATTCAGGAGTTTGAGATCGGATTTGCCCCCGACGTATGGGACTCCTTGATAAAGTTTGCCTCCAGAAAAAATATTAATATCAAGAAACTTGAAGAACTGGGCCTTGTTGTTCCACGGGAGAGAGGAAGCGGCTACTATGACCGATTCAGAGGTAGGGTTATGTTTCCCATAAGGGACATAATGGGGCGAATTTGCGGTTTCGGCGGAAGAGTTCTTGCTCAGGAGAGTCCCGGACAGCCCAAATATATGAATTCCCCCGAATCCTCGGTTTTTGATAAAAGGAATATACTTTACGGACTTTACCATTCGAAAAATGAAATCAGAAGAAACCGCAAGGCGGTTTTGGTTGAGGGCTATCTGGATTATATAAGGCTCTACGCAAATGGGATACGTAATGTAGTAGCTACATTGGGAACGGCCTTTACAAATGAACACTCTAGGGTTCTGCAAAATTTCTGCGAAGAGGTAGTGATAGTCTATGACGGTGACCCGGCAGGAATACGTTCTGCTGTCCGGGCCGGGGAATTGCTTCTTGAACAGGGGGTTTCTTCAAGTATCTGTCTCATTCCCGACGGTCTTGATCCCGATGATTATCTAGGGGAGTATGGAGCGGATAGTCTCAGAGAACTTATCTCCAGAGCTGCTTACGTATCCGATTTCATAATTGATGACACTTTCGCAAGATACAGGGAAAAGAAAATGTCTTCCACCGAGTCAATGAGACTTCTCGCGGATATGGTTTCCAAAATAAAAGATCCGATCAGAAGGGCCGAGGCTGTCTCTAGGATTACGGGGATTTTCGGAATAAGAGAGTCTGAATTTCTTTCTCTTTTAAAGACTCCTGATCCCGGGAAAAATCGAGGTTCCCTTGCACCACGCGCTATGATTCTGCGAGAAAGTGTTCACGAGAGGGAAATTGTGAGGATACTACTTAAGTTCCCCCGCCTGATGAGTTCCAACGAAATTGAGAAAATCAAAAAATATTTTGAGAATGAGAATTTAAAAATTATCTTGGAACAGTTGGGTCAAGAAGAATTTACAGATATCTTTTCCATGATGAGTTCTTTTGGGAAAATCGAGATGCAGCAGATGCTGAGCGAGTTAATCTTCTCTGCGGATGATTTGGTAAATGAGATTACTTCGCGGAAGATACTGAGTGATTGTGTGAGAGAACTTGAGTTAAAAAGTATAACTCTTAAGCGTAATGAAGTATTAGACAGAATCCATAAGCAGAAGGACTCTCCTGATAAAACCTTTGAAAGAGAGCTTGTTGAGCAATACAGGGACTTGGTGAGTATGGAAAAATCCATAAGAGGAACGGCAAGTTGAACCCGAATGATCAAAATAACAGGTTGAGTCATAAAATCAGCCAGAGTGATAAAGATGAGGAGTTCTCCGAGTCCATACAAAGTTTTCAAAGTCCTACGGGTGATTCTCAAAAGAGAGAAAGACCCAACAGTGCACGGAGTCAGGATTCTGAACAGGACCCCATAAGGTCGTACATTCTCTCTATTGCCCAGCACTCCCTACTTTCCAAAGAAGAGGAAGTCGAAATAGCGAGGCAGATCGAAAAAGGCAAAAAAATAATCGCGAGAATGATAATAGAAAACCCTTTTATGATGAAAAAGGTTCTCAAGCTGGAAGAAGAGATAGAAGAAGATCTGGGTGTGTCATCCTATCAGGGGGAGGATGCTAGACTCTCTGCTAACGGTGAAGTGCGTAGTATTTCCGCAAAAACATTTCTCCCGATCAGGGAACTTTTTGCCAAGAATGAAGAATTGAGAAAAAAACTTAATACTCAGATGCTTTCTGATGGCGAAATAGCTACGATCTCAAGACAGATCAGAAAAAACAATGAGCGGACAGTGGAACTTCTTGATGAAATCGATTTTTCCTCTGGACAGGCCGGCAGAATTTACAATCTTGCTGCTGAATATGTAGACAGAGTTGAAAGCAGATGTTACGAATGCATGATGAACAGTTCTGGCGGTGTGGATGATAATGGTTTGAAATCGGAATATTCCGAGGCAGAGATTGATTCGCTTAAAACTATCCTCAGAAGGTTCGAAAAAGCCAAGAAGGCTACCAAAAAAGCCAGAAAAAAACTTATTGAATGTAACCTAAGGCTTGTTGTCAGCATAGCTAGGAAATACGTTAATAGAGGTCTGCCGTTTCTCGATCTGGTGCAGGAAGGCAATATGGGGTTGATGAAAGCGGTTGAAAAATTTGAGCATGGAAAGGGATATAAATTTTCAACCTGTGCAACATGGTGGATAAAGCAAGCAATTACACGAGCGATAGCCGATCAGGGAAGTCTTATAAGAATTCCTGTTCACATGACTGATAATATAAACAGGCTGAACAAGATATCAAAATCACTGATGCAGAAACTGGGCAGGAATCCCACACCGGAAGAAATAGCCGAAGCAATGGATGTATCTGTTGAGAAGGTCTTTAAAATCATGAAAGTGTCACGCGACCCGATTTCTCTTGAGTCTCCTGTAGGCGAGGACGATTGCCAGTTGATGGATATTATCTCGGATCCGAATTCTACGGCTCCGCTTGACATGTTTGAAACCAATGAACTCAACCGGATAATGCGCAACGCGCTGTGCACAAGTCTCAGCAGTGGAGAGGAGGGCGTTGTTAAAATGCGTTTCGGCATAGATGAAGATAAGGAATATACCCTTGAAGAAATAGGAAAGAAGCTGAATGTTACTCGTGAGAGAATAAGGCAGATTGAGGTAAAGGCTATTAAGAAGCTAAGGAGATTCGGAAGGGCCCTACCGGTAAGGAGAAGTTTTAATGCTGACTGATTTCGATTTGACATTATTTTTTCTTCCTGTATACTAGAATTTATAGGGTGGCTATGCTGAAGGGGAAGCACCCGGTCCCATCCCGAACCCGGAAGTTAAGTCCTTATAGGCCGATGATACTGCTCCTTTCAGGAGTGGGAAAGTAGGTGGCTGCCCTTTTTTTCTTCCCTTGTTTTTTTGATTTCCCACTGTCTGCAATGATGTCGAAGACCAATGTAGCCGTGTTTGTTTCAGGAAGTGGAACAAATCTTCAGGCCCTGATGGACTCTAGTATAGAATCGGCAAATATAGCAGTGGTTGTCTGTGATAATCCAGGGGCTGTGGCGATTAAGAGGGCTAGGAGTCGCTATATTCCCGTAGAGGTTGTAAATAGGGAAGATTTTGAATCAAGAGAAGAGTTTGAAAGGCAGATAGTAGTAAGAATCTCTAGGTATGACGTAGGACTTGTTGTTCTCGCCGGATTCATGCGGATACTTACTCCTTATTTCATAAACCTCTTCAAAGACCGTATTATTAATATTCATCCTTCCCTGCTTCCATCTTTTCCTGGAACGAATTCTGTAAGACAGGCACTTAACTATGGAGTTAAACAAACAGGTTGCACTGTGCACTTTGTGGGAGAAGAAGTCGACGCTGGCCCGATTATTCTTCAGGCGGCTGTTCCGGTTGCGCAGGAGGATGCTGAGGAGAACCTCCTTGAGAAAATCCACGCCCAAGAACACAGAATACTGCCTGAAGCTGTAAAACTTTTCTGTGAGGGAAAACTTACTCTTATCGGAAGAAGGGTCCTTATTTCATCCTGAGAATCAAAAAAATCTAGATGGTTCTTCCTATGGCTTCTGCAACTGGGGTGGCTTTTTCCATAAGGCTTCTGAACGTTTTCAGTTTAAGTGACTGGGCACCATCACTTACAGCGATCTCAGGGTTGTTATGGACCTCGACTATTACTCCGTCCGCTCCGGCCGCTATCGAAGCCAGAGTTACGGGGATTACATACTGCCAGTAGCCAGTTCCGTGGCTTGGGTCAGCGAAAACCGGAAGGTGAGTTTTTTCCTTGAGTACTGGGATTGCGTTCAGGTCGAAAGTGTTTCTGGTTGCAGTTTCAAAAGTTCGTATTCCCCTTTCACAAAGCATTACGTTACTGTTGCCTTCCGAGAGTATGTACTCTGCACACATGAGAAATTCGTTTATGGTTGTCGACATTCCTCGTTTTAGCAGCACCGCTTTGTTTGACTTGCCGACATGCCTTAAAAGTGAATAGTTCTGGGAATTCCTAGCTCCTATCTGAAGCACATCTGCATATTCTTCTACCAGTTCAAGGTCATCTGGGCTCATTATTTCGGTCACTATGGGCAGTCCTGTTTCTTCTTTTGCCTTGACAAGCAATTCCAATCCCTCTTTTCCGAGGCCTTGGAAAGAGTATGGGGAAGTTCTGGGTTTAAACGCCCCACCTCTGAGCATTGATGCCCCAGAATCCTTTATGGATGTAGCGATAGCCATTATCTGTTCTTCATTCTCAATTGAGCATGGCCCTGCGATTATGGGAATTTTATTGTCTCCCACCATAACGCCATCTACATCGAAAACGGAGGTCTCATTGTTCGCTTCCCTGCTGGTGAGCTTGTAAGGCTGAAGGACGGGAACTACCTTTTCAACTCCCTGTAGCTGTTTGATAACGTCAAGATCGTGAGGTTTTCCTCTATCATCTCCGACAACTCCGATGACGGTCCTCAGAATTCCTTCAATCGGGTGTGGGGAATAACCAAGTTCCTTTATGATGGATTTGACCTTGTCTATCTCATCCTTGGTCGCCTTAGGTTTCATTACTACTATCATTTAAAGAACCTCCATGATTTTGTGAGAAACGGACAAACTTAATACATAGAAGATTTTTAATGTCAATTATAATTTCCTTGTACCTGGATTATCCGATCCGCATGTCGTCAAGAGAACATTCAGAAACACTGTACTAAATATTTTTTGTGAAGCTTCCCTAAATTGTTTTTCAAACTTGCTTTCCGTCTGTTCCCTTCGGGCCTCTATGAAGCCGGGTGGAGGGTATGTAGGGCGAAAAATTTTGCTTCTGTGGAACTCAGAAACTATCTGCTGAATGTAGTTTAACTGGTCGGTCTTTATTGACACCCTGCCGTTTCCCGTGAGTATTCTCGCAAGGCAGTCTATAAATTCCGTGTTGAATATCCTGTGCTTTGAATGTTTTTTCTTTGGCCAAGGATCGGGGAAGTTTATAAGAACAGTATCAAACATTTTTTCTCCCAAAACCTGCCTGATGGCAATTTCAGCTTCGATATGGAGGAATTTCAGGTTCTCGAGGGAGAATTTTTCTGCGGTGCGTACAGCTTTATAGAATCTTCCTCTCTTGATCTCAAGACCCAGATAATTTCTGGTACGGTCCCGCCGTGCCGCGTTTATGAGAAGTTCACCTTCTCCGAATCCAATTTCAAGAACCAGAGGTTTTTCGTTGCCGAAAATGTTTTTCTTGGCAACCGGAAAGGACAAAACGGATATATCAACCGTGGGGCCGCTAAACTTCATTTTCCGTTTCCATATCAGGACTTAAAGGCGGAAGTTACAGCCTTCTCCTCAATCTTTATTCCATAACTTCCCCCACTTTCGCTCATCTTGCCAAGACATTCGGGAAGTGACATCTCTATTCTGCCTTTTCTGGCTTTCTTGTCTATTTTCATGACCTTGATTATTTCTCCGGTGTCTATTCCCCGTGGAGGTTCGGTAGGGAGTCCTGCTCTTTTTAAAATACTGGTAAGTCTCTGCTGCTCTCGCTCGCTCCACCCCGTTTCACGCAGAGCAATTCTGCCCTCAATTACCATGCCTGCGGAAATTGCTTCTCCATGAGATATTGTATAGTTGGAGAGCTGCTCAATCGCGTGACCGACGGTGTGTCCAAAATTCAGAATTTTCCGCAGGTTCTGTTCTCTCTCATCACTTTCGACCACTTCTGCTTTGATCCTGCAGCTTGTTTCTATCACCTCAATCAGCACTAGATCGTCGAGTCCGTATATCTTTTCGATTTCTGTCTCCAGGTAACCGAAAAAACCTTCGTTTCTTATAACACCGTATTTGATTACCTCGGCGAGACCTTCGGCAAGTTGTTTCCTATCCAGGGTTTTAAGAGTGTCTGTGTCCACGTATACTCGCCATGGCTGAGAAAATGCGCCGATGAGATTTTTTCCGTGAGGTGTATCTACAGCTGTTTTTCCTCCTACCGAGCTATCAACGCAGGCAACAAGGCTTGTGGGCACCTGGACATATGGAACCCCCCTCATGTAGGTGGCGGCCACAAATCCTGCCATATCTCCCACGACTCCTCCGCCAAGAGCGATGATCAAAGAGTCTCTGCCGAATCCCGACTCAAGCATTGAGTCTTCTATAAAGGACTTGATTTTCCTGTTTTTGCTTTGCTCACCCGCAGCAAATGAAATCATCTTGACTTCCGGGAGTTGCTGCTCAAGGCTGCCCAGAAGCTTTCCTCCGTAAAGCTCCGCCACGTTTAAATCGGTTATCAGGGCATAGTAGTGAGCTATGGATTCCTCTGCCAGATCACCTGCTATGCTGTCAAGAAAACCCTTGCCGATCAAGATTTCGTAGGAGTTACTCTCGTTTGAACTTACTGAAACTCTTATCCTTTTCAATTGTTACCCCGGCATTTTAAGCAGGGATCGGACCGGGTGCGGAGAAAGAACTTCAGCCCCCTTCAGTCCGACTAGTTCTATAAAAAAGAGGTGTCCGGCAACGCTTCCCCCCAGTTCCTCAACCAGTTGCCCGGCACCGCGCGCCGTTCCTCCCGTAGCCAGAATATCGTCAACAATCACTGCCCTGCTCTCGTTGTTTATGGAGTCTTTATGAATTTCCAGAGTGTCCTTTCCATATTCAAGATCATATGAAACGCTTGCGGTGTCGCTTGGCAGCTTGCCCTGCTTTCTCACAAGAATCAGTTCTTTTCCAAGCTTGTAGGATAAAGCGGAAGCGAATATGAAGCCCCGGCTCTCGGGCGCTACAAAACAGTTTATCTCCTCACCGGAGAGCATTTCTGCCATCATATCAACGGATTTTTGAAAAGCTTCGGTGTTTTTAACAAGAGTGGTTATATCGTAGAAAAGTATGCCCTTGCTTGGAAAGTCTGCAACTTGTCTTACATGGCTTGCAATTTTCTCCAGTACCATCTTTTTTTCTGCTTTATTACTCGGGGAGGTTCTCATCCGGACTTCTTCCTGCGGGAGGACAGATCAAGCGCTGTTCTCACAGCTTCTTTCGGAGTTTGGCACCTGATAATGTCCTCAGAGACATCCCAAGTGTCAAGCCCGATGACGGGGATT